>NZ_JAJDMJ010000166.1:0-401 GCF_020593585.1 Blautia sp. DFI.6.71 | reverse complement strand
CTTCCCTGTGTCTGCGCAGAGCCATGTTCCCTCTGGAATCTGCGGATCCGTCCCAGTGTGCGGTACATCCGGTCTTTTTCACTGGGATGATCTATGAATCTTCTTCCCAGGACAGTTCCGTCTGCCCGCATGATAGTACAGACTGCATCGGTATTGATCCCTAAGTCCACGCTGCAGATAATCTGTTCTTTCACAGGTGTTTTGGTAAGTGTTACTTCCTCTTTATAGGAAAAACGCAAAAAATACTTCTGGTGTCTCTTTTCCAGAGTCGGGGCAGATGCCTTTTTCCCTGACCAGCATTTTCTCAGATATTCCATATCCGTATGATCCAGACGTACACAGGACCATTTCCAGTCATGACCGTCATAGAGTTTCAGGTATGCTTCGTCTTTCCCTTCCGC
>NZ_JAJDMJ010000165.1:0-421 GCF_020593585.1 Blautia sp. DFI.6.71 | reverse complement strand
AGATCGCAAGGGTGCAGGCCCAGTGGTATGGGCAGCAGTCCGGAAAGGGAGTAAAACATCCGGTCACATCAAAACATATCAGGAAGTTATATAAGAGAAAACAAGACTCAGTAACGGACTATCTGCACAAGGTCACAAGATATCTTGCAGAATACTGCCGGGAACAGGGGATCACTTGTGTTGTTGCAGGGGATATCCGGAACATCCGGAGAGAAAAAGACCTGGGACACAGGACAAACCAGAAGTTTCACAGTCTGCCGTATAACAGGATCTATATCATGCTGGAATATAAGCTGAAAAGATATGGAATTCGTTTCACAAAACAGGAAGAAAGTTATACCAGCCAGTGCAGCCCACTGTCACCGGAAGTGGGGAAAAGATATGCAGAGCCGTCCAAACGGAAAGAGAGAGGATTGTATAG
>NZ_JAJDMJ010000164.1:0-421 GCF_020593585.1 Blautia sp. DFI.6.71 | reverse complement strand
CGTTCTTCCAGCTTATATCCAAGCATGGAAAGGAACTGACCGTATCCGTTATCCTGTATCCCTTTTCCGAAATGCAGGCCTCCGGCTATCCCCTTCAGGTTCAGATCCTCCACACATACTGCGTCATAGTCTTCTGCAAGGCTGTGGCTGAGCTTATGCTGGAAATCCTTCCTCTGGTTCTTTATCTTTTCATGATATAAAGCAACCTTTTTCTTCTGTTTCTGATAGTTACGGCTGCCCTTTTCACATCTGGAAAGCTTTCTCTGTTCACGGGCAAGTTTTTTCTCTGCATTCCGGTAAAACATGGGATATCCGGCTCTTTCACCGGTAGAAAATACACACATCCCATGCATGGCAAAATCCATCCCCAGGAATTTTTCCGCCTGTCTTTTCTCCGCTGTTTGGTTTTCACAGTCGAACA
>NZ_JAJDMJ010000163.1:0-425 GCF_020593585.1 Blautia sp. DFI.6.71 | reverse complement strand
GTTTCTTTTATTTGAGCAAGTGCTTCTTTTTCTAATTTTATCGCTTTTTCTGTTTTGGGTTCCAGAGTTGCCTGATAATCCAATAGTAAGGCACGGTCAGATGCAGTCCCGTAAGTATTTGCTTTTATAAAATGCTGTAGTTCCTGGATGATTTTTTTCATACCCTTTTGATAGTGGTACTTCTCCATATATGGAAAAACATCTTCTAAAAATAACAGGTATTGGGGAATATCGTCCTTTTCAATGAAAAGCATGATGTTTTCTACTGTTTGAAATAATTTTTTATAATAGCTAACTTCAATGCCATGCATCAAACATATTTTTTGCAGAGAATCCAATAACGTGTGGCAGCTTGTAACAGAAGGTGCGGTCTCGGAAACTGCAATTTCCTGAATCATTGGATGCAGAGAAATAGTATGCCGGAG
>NZ_JAJDMJ010000162.1:0-439 GCF_020593585.1 Blautia sp. DFI.6.71 | reverse complement strand
GTTTCTTTGTAATGCTGACGCTCGTAATTACAGACATTCCAGAGCTTGGATGCTGCATAGCACATATGCCCGATGAGGTTCGCATATTCCCGGCTGACCTTTATGGATGTTTTCTTTGACAGCAGCATTTCCTCTCCTCCATAGTATCAGTACGCTTTGCTCTGATGTTCGATGTACCTGCGGATATTTTCTTCCGATACAGATCCGACCATTTCCACATAATAGGAATGGTTCCACAGCTCCCCTTTCCAAAGCTGGTTTCTTATTTCCGGAAAACGTTCGAAAAGTTTCCTGCCGGAGATCCCCTTCAGGTATTTCATGATCGCAGTTATGGATAATTTCGGAGGGGCTGACACAAAACAGTGTACATGGTCTCCTTCCCCACATTCAAACAGATGGACCGTAAAGCCCTTATCTTCTGCGATCTCCTGCACCAGTT
>NZ_JAJDMJ010000161.1:0-442 GCF_020593585.1 Blautia sp. DFI.6.71 | reverse complement strand
GGAAATGACGCTCAAACAGGCATGCCCCCTGGAATACCAAGGGGCGCAATGTGCGTTCAAAGATTCGATGATTCACGGAATTCTGCAATTCACATTACGTATCGCATTTCGCTGCGTTCTTCATCGATGCGAGAACCAAGAGATCCGTTGTTGAAAGTTTTTAATATTTTAAAATTTCCAGTTACGAAAATTCTTGTTTTTGACAAAAATTTAATGAATAAATAAAATTGTTTGTGTTTGTTACCTCTGGGCCCCGATTGCTCGAATGCCCAAAGAAAAAGTTGCAAAGATATGAAAACTCCACAGTGTGTTGTATTGAAACGGTTTTAATTGTCCTATAACAAAAGCACAGAAATCTCTCACCGTTTGGAATAGCAAGAAAGAAACTTACAAGCCTAGCAAGACCGCGCACTTAAGCGCAGGCCCGGCTGGACTCTCCATC
>NZ_JAJDMJ010000160.1:0-448 GCF_020593585.1 Blautia sp. DFI.6.71 | reverse complement strand
TCTGGAATGAATTTTGGCTACGTTACTGTGAACGGAGTGAACAGTAACGTATGGAAACTTTTTTATTCCTTATGTGTCCCTCTGACTACTTTGATTCCACGTTCTTCTATCATATTGCAGATCTGTGTCATCCTTGGACATTCATGCTTTCCATCCGGGAGACGACAGACACCTACGTGGATGGTACTGATTTTTTCACTGACCAGTCTGTCTATCTTTTCCAGGATTCCTTTGTCTTCTATGGGTTCTATCGGGTTGACGCCTTTGCATTCGTTACAGGTCATCATTGCTGCCAGACAGGTATCTTCCGGATAATCCTGAAAGAAATCGGTTCTGTTCTGAAATGCTGCCAGGCATCCAACTCTGGCGCATACATTATTAGAATGAATACACGGTGACATGCTCTCGCCACTTAAATCTTACAGATTTTGAAGTGGGAGCTTCCTGC
>NZ_JAJDMJ010000016.1:0-77659 GCF_020593585.1 Blautia sp. DFI.6.71 | reverse complement strand
TACTTCTGTAAATACCAGCAAACTTACTGTTCCGGAAGGTTATGAACTTGTTGAAAGTGGTGATCTCCCAATCAATGATGGCTATGTATACGCAGAAGTTCGTAAAGTTGCAACTACTAAAACTGTAAAAATTAACTTCTACTGCCCAGACGAAAAGAAACAGATCGCTGAGCCTGAACTTGAAGTTGCTAAAGATGCTACTTCTGTAAATACCAGCAAACTTACTGTTCCGGAAGGTTATGAACTTGTTGAAGTTGGTGATCTCCCAATCAGAGATGGCTATGTATACGCAGAAGTTCGTAAAGCAGTTACAACAAAAGGAATTACTGTTGTATATCAGGATAGAAAAGGAAATGTCATCAAAACAGCTCCTATGACTGTTGATAAAGATGCTACTTATATTAACACTGGCAAATTAACAGCACCAGATGGATATACAATTGGCATCGTTGGTGACATTAAAATTTCCCAAAATAACAAAGTTTATATTACTGTAGACCAGAATAAAAAATCTGTAACTGTTATTTTTAAAGAATCTGGTAATGTTGTCAGCAGTAAAAAACTTTCTGTAGTAGCTACTGCCCAATATGTTGATAAGAGCAGAATCACAGCACCAGCCGGATATCGGATTGCAACAACTGATTCCAAATTTGAAATTTCCAAAAATAATACAGTAACTGTTGAGATTAAAAGATCAGGAAAAACAATTAAAGTTGTTTATAGATTAGCAAAAACAAACAGAATTGTTACTACTGGAAAAATCGTTGTCGATAAAAAAGCTACATCTATTAAAGCCAGTGAAGTTCCGGTACCAGCAGGATACAAAATGGTAACAACAGGTTCCTGCTCTGTCAGAACTAAAAAAATCGAAATCTATGTAAAGAAATAATTTATTAAGAGTCACACATATCGATAACTTTCAGGTATCGTTAATAAACAATTTATTTACATACTCACAGATTCCTAAAAAGAAAGGGTCTGTGAAATAAGTCCCTAAATCACAACCACCGGCTTAGCCGGTGGTTTGCTTTGACCCTATAAGGGTCTGTTACCGGCACTGGAATCTAAAGACTCATCGAAATAGATCATTTCGACCGAGGTTCTTCTTTGTACAAAAAAGAGCCTTTGACCAATATGATCAAAGACTCTCCGTACTGGTTTACCAGTATTTTTTACATAGCTGATAGTTCCCAGTTCCGATTCTGGCATAAAGAAACCACTGGCTAGATTTTAAACTCTTTATATAATTGTTCTCTGTATGTTTCATCTTCAGATGCTCTGATAACTCAGTTACCGAGTAATTCGCAATCTACTAATATTTCTTTACATAACCAGAGGCTTT
The DNA here is from genome assembly GCF_020593585.1 of Blautia sp. DFI.6.71. NCBI lineage: Bacteria > Bacillati > Bacillota > Clostridia > Lachnospirales > Lachnospiraceae > Blautia > Blautia sp. DFI.6.71. The sequence goes on along the minus strand of NZ_JAJDMJ010000016.1, from coordinate 76,317 downwards.
TTCCTGTGATAAGGAAAATTCTTCCATGATATTTCTGATTATATCCTCCTCACTAATGTTGAATTTTTTGCAGGTTCTTATCGTTGCACGGATTCTCTCAAGTCGTCCCTCACGCTGACCTTCAAGCACCCCTTCGCGTCTTAATTCTTCCAATGCATTACACATACTCATCGGCCCTTCTTCCTGTTCTGATCTTAAAGCATGGTCAATAAGCTGCTGCGATTCTGTGACTGAACCTATCACAAGTCCAAGACTTGCAGAGATCTCCTGATCCTGGTACATTTCCCTGATCTTCTCATAATTTTTTTGCATAAATGCTTCTGCTCACATCAAATACCATATTTACATCTGAATTACAGAAGCGCAGGGAATCACTTGTTCTCACCTGAATCAAGTTCATCCTATAGTCCGATACCAGTTGCTTTATCTTCTCTGGGATTTCCAGCATATCCTTTAACGAAAGTGGACCATCCCATTCGTTTTCTTCATAGTATACGCACTATAGTGGTTCAGTTGTCAAGACAAAAATTTAAGCATTTTATAATGAACTGATATATGTAACTGGGTAGGGGAGAAAATCCCCTCCCTTAGGCTGCATGATTATCCAGTAACAGGATTGGATAATAGCAGGATGAGTAGGGTCTCCCGAGGTAAGACATTAATCTTTCGTTCCACAACCTCTTGATTTACAATTTCGGTTTACGTTTACCATTATCCATACCGTTACTGATACCGACTTGTGGTTCGCTACACTTGGCGGTAAATACCCATGACTGGACTTGCCCCAGTAAGATTAGTGCCGAGCAGTTTCTGTCTGGCAATTTCACGCGCTAAATCAACACAATCTGTCATAGACGTTGCAAAAGTTGTGTGCTATATTGATTATATAAGAATAATTCTTTCGATGTACCAGACCACTGATTTGGTACCATGCAACTCCAACACAAAACCACCATTATTTCCAAGGAGGATTTGAAAGATGAAAAAGAAATTGTTAGCTTTATTACTGGCTTCTTCTATAGCTCTAATGAATGTTGCTCCTGCATATGGTACAGATATTTTTACTGACCCGGATAATGCGGCAAACGAAGATGTAATTTCTGTTCCTGAGGAGCTTGATAACAATGGAGAGTTCAATGACACTGAAGATGAGTTTACTTCGGAACAGACAGATGATGATTTCTTTTCGGATGAAAAGGAAATGCCTTCTGTTCAGGAGGGGGACACATTGGTTGCAAATGCAGGGCAGGGAATAACAGCTGGTACTTCCACATATTCCTCAAAGTCTTCCTTTGGCCGGAGAAAGGCTCTTTCCCAGCTTCAGGGTATGGGAATCAACAGCGGATCTTACAGCTGGAACTGGGCAAGTCCTGAATATACTTCTTATTATACAGATGAGGCAGGAAATCTTCATATTGTTGCCTGGAAAGATCAGACTTTATACGATGCCACCTGCAATTCCAATCTTAATGTTATCAATGTAACAACAGTAAAGCTTCCGCTTCCATTGTGGGGAGGATTCTATGCTGCACCAGACGGGAATTTTTATGTTGCAGTAGGGCAGAAGAATCTGAACGAAGACAACAGCATAACGGCTGTCCGGATTCTCAAATACAGCCATGCCTGGAAACTGCTTGGTGCAACGGACATTGGTGGCGGATATACAAATATGTTTGAAGGAATCTACATTCCTTTTGATGCTGCTTCCCTGCGCATGACCCTGATCGGTTCTACCCTGATCGTCCATACAGGACGGGAAATGTATGGAATGGAAGGAATACACCATCAAAGTGATATCACTTTTGTCATCAACACTCAGGATATGACGCTTATTAATTCAGATATGCCCTATTGCAGCCATTCCTTTAATCAGTTTGTTGTAAATGACGGTTCTCATGTATATTTTCTGGATCATGGGGATGCTTATTACAGAGGTCTGATCCTGTCTTCCTTCTCTGCATATTCTGGCGGATATATCGCTCAGGATCGTGCGGTAAATATCTTTCCTTTTATGGGGGCTACAGGTGATAATTATACCGGATGCGAGGTAACCGGATTTTCTCTGACAGGAAATAATCTGATCACAGTAGGCAAGTCTGTTCCCCATGGTTTTGCTGTGAATGGACAGACCGGATATGAGAATCTTAACAAAAATATCTTTATGATAATTACAGATAAGAACAGTATGACTTCCAGATTTATCTGGCTCACTCAGTATTCACCATCAGGAGCAGAAATAACTCTGACAGAACCAAAACTTATCCCCGTAGGAAATAATCAGTACGCAGTCCTTTTCTCAGAGGAAACCTCCAACCAGAGCGTTCTGCATTATCTCCTTATGGATATGTCCGGAAACGTAATATTATCCAAGTTATACAAGAATGTAACGATCCAGACGGATTCCCAGCCGATCCTATGGGGACGTAATATTGTATGGGTATCTGGAAATTATGATAACGGCAACTATGACAGTTCCCGCACATACCTGTATGAAATCCCTGTAGTAACAACTCCACTTAACGGAATTGCTCTGAACCAGACAAATCTGACAATTGACGAAGGAAATACACAAAAACTCACACCTTCCTTTACACCATCCAACTCTGATGATGTAAAAGATGTGGTCTGGACAAGCAGTAATCCTGGGATTGCGTCTGTCTCAGAGGATGGAACCATTCAGGGGAATGGTTATGGTCAGGCAGTAATCACTGCTTCTGCCGGAGATTTTCAGGCCCAGTGTCAGGTGACGGTAAAGGTATCTGAGAACAACACACCACTGACAAAACCTGTGCTGAAACTTTCCCAGAAATCTGCAGATCAAATACATTTAACCTGGAAAAAGGTTCCGGGTGCCAAAGGATACCAGATTTATTGCAAAACAGATTCCCAGTCTTCTTATAAGCGGATAAAAACCCTGAAAACAGGAGCTGTCAGTTTCGATGCTGCTGTAGTACCGGACGTAACTTATTCATTTAAAGTCCGTGCTTATGGAACCAACGCAAGTGGAAAAAACAAATATTCTAAATTTTCAGCGGTGAAATCAAGAAAAGCTGCTGTCCCGGCTCCATCTAAGGTTTCATGTAAAATGAGTAACGGTGGTATAGAGGTTTCCTGGAAAAAAGTAGCCGGTGCTTCCGGATATGTAATTTACCGCAATGGTTCCGCTGCCAAAACAGTGAAGTCCTCTGTCTCAACCTGGAAAGACACAAAGGCTTATGATTCCCAGACAGGTATGTACTGGGTTTATAATTATTATGTAAAAGCATTTAAGACAGTAAACGGTAAGCGAATATACAGTAAGCCCACAAAAACGATAAATCTTTACTCGTAAATTATAAAACTACAAAAAGCACTATCACTTTGGTAAATAAAGTATAAAACAGGGCAGTCTCATCGGCAAAATTTTTGCCGGGAGGCTGCCCTGAGTATTTGTCTTATTTCACTTCTACTAATTCAATCTTGAAGTTAAGTTCTTTTCCAGCCATTTCGTGGTTTGCATCAAATGTGATATTTTTCTCATCTTTAGCTGTTACTTTAACAGGGAATGGCTGACCGAACTGGTTTGACAGGTATACCTGCTGGCCAACTGTCAGGTCTTCGGAACCTGGGAGCTGGGCGATTTCCATAGTGAAGATAGCGTTTGGATCTGCCATACCGTATGCTTCTTCAGGCATAAGGTGAACATCAATGATCTGACCAACTTCCATGTCAGCTACAGCAGCATCAAACCCTCTGATCATCTGGCCTGCACCGCAGATGAATTCCAGCGGTTCGCCACGGTCGTAAGAAGAATCAAACTGTGTTCCGTCATTGAAAGTTCCTCTGTAATGTGTGCGGCAGGTTTTTCCTACATTGCGTCCTGTAAGCGGAGGCTGTGATCCGCCACATCCACCGCATCCGCCACCGCAGCTGTCTCCACAGGAGTGTCCCTCCTCATGGCTGCCACAGGAATGACCTTCTTCATGATGGTGATGGTCGCAGTTAGCTCCGGAAGACACTAATTCGCCTTTTAAATAGCTTTCAACTGCCTGGTCGGTATTTCCCTGGGCTCCGGCGCATAATTCGATTCCTGCCTCTGTGAGAGCTGTCTGAGCACCACCGCCGATACCACCGCAGATCAGAACATTTACACCCTGCTCAGCAAGCAGACCTGCAAGTGCACCATGTCCTGTACCGTTAGAACCGATCACTTCACTGGAAACTACTTTGTTGTCTTCCACTTCATAAACTTTAAAAGACTCTGTTTTTCCAAAATGCTGAAAAATCTCTCCATTATCGTATGTTACTGCAATTTTCATTTGAAAAATCCTCCAAATTATTTTTTATACCCATTCAGTCCAGTATAAACTGTCTGCGACATAAAAGCAAGGCTATTTGATTAGGTAATTCTCAATTCCATTTGCAATTCCCCGTACCATTTTTTTCTGATAAGAACTCTGCTGCATGCGACGGTCTTCGGAGGGATTGCTCATATATCCCATTTCGATAATCGTTGTCGGAACTTTACTCCAGTTATTTCCGGTCATAGAGTCCGTTTCCCAGACGTATTCTTTTCTGCATCCTGTAGCTGCCACATATGCATTGAGTACAGTCTCAGAGAGAGCTTTGTTTTTTCTGTACATAGATGAAATATAAGGACTGTTTCTGGTTGTACAGATAGTCAGTGCTCCACTGATAGAAGAATTATCACTTCCATTGGCATGGATACGGATATACGCATCTGCATTTGCCTTATTTGCCACTTTTGCGCGGTCAATACAACTGAGAGCTACTTTACTGTTGGTTCGGGTCATTATTACCTTAAACCCTCTTTTCTGAAGAAGAGTTCTTAACTGGAGACCGATACTCAGGTTAAGTTTATATTCCTCCACACCTGTAGCAACACCCTGAGTTCCGGAAGTATCTTTCTCCTTTAATTGACCGGAACCAGGACCAAGAGGCTCATAACCGCTGGCAACGACAGCAGAATGTCCCGGATCCAGTACAACAACAGGAGTCCAGACCCCCTTACTGTTAATCTTTCGTCCATTTACAGTCTGATTGATACGCATTCTTCCGGTCTGTTTGCCAAAATACCTGAAACGGTTATGAATACGATGCCACCCTGTAAGCATAGTACCGTCTGCAGCAAAACAGTAATAATACTTTCCGATTTTGTGCAGGTCTGTCAGCTTTTTGCCATTCTTATAATAGTATTTTTTTCCACCGTAGGTTTTCCATCCGGTGAAAGTACTGCTGACAGATACTGCCTGGACATCTGTAAAATCTACAGCAGGTAAAGCTGTGACCAGGAGAAGAATACACAAGAGCCAGATAAAACATGATTTTCTTTTCTTCATACATGATTTCCTTTCATATAGAGATATTTTAAGTGATGGTTCTGTATGTTGATTATATCATAAGATTATCTGGGGATGTGGGAAAAAGTTCCTAAAAAGAAAGACTCCGGTCGCAATGACCGGAGCTTTCTTTTTAGGAATCTGTATTAATTACCCAAATGGATTATTTAACAGTAGCTTTTTTCAGGTTTGACCATGGGCTGAAGACTTTCTTTCCGTCTTCGGATGTTCTGTTGAATGCATGCATTCCAACTACCCATGTTCCCTTTGGTACCTTCTTGAATGTTGCTGTTACTGTACCTTCTTTGAGGTTCAGTTTTTTGTGATTGCCATACTGGTATGGACGTGTCTCACCGTTTTCTTTCTTGGAGCCAGTTCCCAGTACTACATCGTAACCAGTTGCATTTGCAGCTGCTTTGTATGTTACTTTAATAGTAGATCCGCTTACTGTTACGTTTGTGATAACTGGTGCATCTGGTGTGATTGATGTTACAGAGAATGGATAGGCATTAGACCATTCGCCAAATACTTTCTTACCGTTCTCATCACGTTTCCAAGCGTGGCAGTATGCGTAGTATGTTCCCTGCTGTACATATTTAAATGTAGTAGAAGTCTGTACCTGATTCTTGCTGATGGAATCGTAGTTCTTGTTTTTGATGCAGTCACGGTCTGTAGAGATTACATAGTCGTAACCAACAGCACCATCAGCTTCTCCGGAAAGGATTACAGTTGCTTTGTTGCCAGCGACTTTTACATTGCTGATGATTGGAGTTCCAACTTTAACAACTTCACCACCTACGGTAACATCTTTTGAACCAACATAGTATTGGTTTCCAGCTGTTGCTGCTACAGTTGCTGTCTTCTTGTCATCACTTAATTTAACTGTAAAATCTTTGTTATCAACTTTAAGGTTACCATTCATTACAGTAAGAACAGCTTCACCCTTAGCATCAAGATCAACTTTGATGTCAAGATTTGCTACATTTTTCTTAACGATCTTCCATGCTCCGGTTACATCTTTACTGCCTGCATAAACACCTTTTCCTTTTACAGTCCATGCATAATTTGTTGCACCTGGAGCAGTACCAGCTTTTACCTGACTCAGTACTACAGTATAATCTTTATCTTTAACTAATACCTTATCACCATCACGAACTACAATAGTAGGTTCAGCAACCATGTTTGGTCCTGCATATTCTGCATCTGTTACAGTAACTTCTTTTTCTGTGAAGTACAGTTTGGATTCAATTGTAAAGTCTTTAACAGCGGCAACATTTTTTACCTCAACTTCTTTACCGGTTGAAAGATCTTTCTCAGTACCATCAGCTTTATAATTTCCCTTAGCTATAACGATAACTTTTGCTCCACCTGCACCAGTTGTATTGTTTACATACTGGATCTCATAATCATCACTTGTTACTTTCTTATTTCCAACAACATTTGGCGTAAATACAACTTTAGCAAATGTTTTCTCTTTTCCATCGTATGTGAACTTCTGAGTACCAGTTAATTCAATACCATTTGCATTGTAAACTCTAATAGTACCATTTAATTTTGCCTGCGCAATATCAAATGTTGCATTTTTTGTTGTTCCGGATGTAAAGTTCTTGTTATCTTTTACAGGTGTTAATACAAGACTTCCTGCCTCTTTACCAGCGTTGATATTTTCACCGTATCCTGTAATCTGGAACTGAGATTTAACATCAACATCACCTAATTTAACATCAATATCATTTAACTTAGGCTGGATAGACTCACCTGTATATTCAGCATTTTTATATGTAACAGTTACCTTATCAGCACTTACAGGGACAACATTGAATTTAGTAGTAGCCTCAACTTTATTATTGTAATTTCCTTTACCAACGATTACTAATGTTGCTTCTCCAACCTCTTTGCCACCAATTGTGTTCTTTACTTCGTAATCAGTTCCCTCTTTAAGAAGTTTGTCACCGTCATATACTTTGTATTCAGGTACAATTGCTTTTCCTGTGTAATCATAAGATGTTTTATCCATCTTAATGTTAGCAGATGTTAAAGTTTTACCTACAATAGTGCTTTCAACAGTATCCGTTTCACCAACACCATAGTTATTCTGGGCATCTTTGCTGTACTTAATTGTTGAAACAACAGTATTACCTAACTTATTTTCTGCTTTTCCGGAAGCATCTTTAATAGCATAAGTAACGGTATAGTCTGTACCTTCTTTTAATGTCCAGGTCTTTTTATCTCCGTTTTCTGCTGTAATAGTTACAGTTGGAGCGTAGTCTTTATATGTTGCACCCTCTTTATATTCTACATCTGTTGCTTCTTTCTTCTTGATTGTTGCAGGTGTAATGTTAAATGTATACTCTTTAACAGATCCAGCATATGTGTTTTTACCAACAATACGAACAATACCTGCATTTGTTCCGGCATTTACATTTGTACCAAATTCTACGGTATACTGATTCTGGTCAAGGTACTGAGTTGTTCCTTTTTTGTAAATATGTCCGTTAAATTTAGTTGTATCTTTAGTAATCTGAGAACCTGTATAATAAGCAGCTTTAGCTAATTCAGCCTGTGCTGTAGCATCCAGTTCAATTGCGTCTGAAATATCAGATGCATATAATGTAAGAGTCGCAGTTGTAGAACCTGTTACATTCTTTGTTCCGGATTTAGGTCCGATTGTTACTGTATATGTTCCAGATGCAATTGCATTTGCAGGAACGGTAACTGTAACATCATTATCTGTTAAAGGCAAAATGTTCCCCTTGGCATCTTTGATTGTTAAATCGCTTGCTGCTAAAGTAACAGCTTTGTTATTTGTGGATGCAGGTTTAGCTTTAACCGTTACGGTGCATTTGCTGAGATCACGGGCAACAACATTATATTTGCCTTCAACCTTAGTTGTTAATGTTCCACTGTAATTCTCGAATTTGCTCATATCAATTTCAGCATTTGCTTCATATGAACCCACTTCTTTAGAAGCAGTAGTCGGAGTTACTGTTTTTACAGCACCGTCAATTGTTTTTCCATTAACGTCCTGAACACGGATATCAGCGGCTTTCGGTGCAACATCGGAACCTGTATATTCAAAAGAATTATTGATATAGCTTAATTTAAAGTCTCCAGCTGTTGCTGCCTTCTGTCCGATTGTGTACTCTGTTGTAACAGTTCCAGTATATAATTTTGAATTAGTTACTGTAACGGTTACTGTGACTTTAGAACCTTTGTTAACCAGGTCTGGAGTTCCTGTATAGTCAACACTGTATTTTCCAGTAGTTTCAAAGTCTGCCGGCATTTTTACATCTACATCAGCTTTTACTTCTTTTCCGGTATATTCTGTTTTAGCACCTGCTTTAAGTGCAACAGTTGCTCCGGCATCTTTGATGTTTTTGGCAACTACAGCAACTGCAGAAGAAGTATATGTCCAGTCTCCATTGTTATCCCACATAAATAATGTATAAGAATTTCCTACACAATCTTTAGCTGATGGCAGAGCAATTGTAAATTTTCCATTTGCGTCTACTTTAACGGCGTTTCCAGCATCTGTTGCTAAACCTGTAGCTATATTTTTCCATGTATATTTCAGACCTGTTACAGATGTATTTTCTACACCAGTCTGTTTAATATTACCTGTTACACTATCTGAATTTCCCCATGCAACAGAGGTTGGAAGTTCTTTGTCTAATTTTACAGTCCAAACATCACCTGTAGACTGTGCCTCTGGAGCATCTGCTGTATTGCCTTCAACAACCGGAGCATCTGCTTCAGATGTAAATGCTGCATCTGTTCCGTCACTAAATTCAGCAGCCCAAACCGGCACGTTAGAGGTTGCCAGCATTGCAACGACGAGAGACATACTTAAGGTTTTCTTAGCCATGCCTTTCTTCGTATTCTTAATCTTTGTCATGATTATAGTTCCCCTTTGGGTGGTGGACAGGTTGATTTTGGAGAAAATTTCGTATGAGGAATTGATTTCAGACTTGAGGAATATCCGGATATTATGATTTATAAGTGGATAATTGTTGACAATCATAGTAAAAACAGACAGTTATTGCAAATAAATCTGATGTTGTATTGAAAAATTTTTCTGGTTTTACGCTGATTGTAACAAGCAAGTAACGATACATAATGAGACTCATAAAATATAAAATGCTCAGGGGATCTGTCTGAAAAATTGACGGTGTCGGATCAGCGAAAATAGATTTCAATGATTGTATCTATATTTTCTCTATTAGCACAATAAATCGGAACCCGGTTCTGTTTCTGGCGAATGACAAGCTGAGAAATCAGTAACAATTGCATATTTTCAATAAAAGGGGAAGAATAAAATAACTCCTGCCATATAAAACAGGAGCTATTCTATATAAGACTGCAATTGTGGGAATTCTTTGCTGTTATCTCTTATGTAGTTTCTTTTAAAGGCGGCAAATGCAGATTCCCGACGGAGCAGTGCCTTTAGTTTTCGCTGTATATATCTGGAATCAGGATTTTTTCTATATGCTTCAAGATTGTCATATAGAAGGTTCATTTCCTTTGTTAGTTCATTGTAGCGCATTGCACTTTTATATGTCCGCATACCAGTGTTGAGAAGATTGAAGGATTCGTAAATGAGCAGAGCAGTTCTTACTGCCATGGAATTATGCTCATCTTTGGCTGAAATTTCAGTTTTTCCATCTTTTAATTTAAACGTCATCATAAGCTCTGGATCATTTTTACAACAGTCTATAATTCCGTCATCATACTTTTTCTGATTTTTTATTCCATTGCAGTGACCGCATGACCAAAACAAATTATTCCAGTCAAATTTTCGTTCAGGGTATTTTCCGTTTTTATGAGGCAAAAGGTGTTCTACTTGAGGATCCTGAAGATTTTTCAGTTCGCAAATGTAGCACTTATCGTGAAAATCTTTTCTCAACCGGGATACAACATCTGGCTGTTCATAGCTTCCGGAAACTTTTTTTGCTTCTGATTCCAAAGAGTCAGGAGCGGGAAAAGAACGTTCTATTTTTACCATCAGATATCCTCCCGTTGTGCCAGTTCTTCTTTTAATTGTTGATATTCTGTGGTGATGTCAAGAGCTAGGTAATCAGGGATTTCATCCAAAAACATTTCCAACTCTGCAATTTTTTCAAAGTCATCATCAGTAAGCTTCGGCTTCTGAACAAGGGTTTTATATTGCTGAAATTTATTTTTTAATGTATCGGATAAGGTATCAACTTGGAAATAACCTTTTACAATTCCATCATATGGTACATCTGACAATCCATTTTCAACAATGATATGATTCTCAAGATCGTAAATTACCACATTGTCCAGGCTGTTAAGCACAAACGGAGAATGCGTTGAGACGATAAACTGAATATTTGGAAACAGGCAGGTTAGGATATGCATGATCTGTTTCTGCAGTTCAAGATGAAGATGCGTTTCGATCTCATCTATAAGTACAATTCCGGGAAGGTCAAATTCAAAAATACGTCCTTTTTTCTTGACCATACGAATCATGAGATCCAGAACAATATCCATGATGGCTGAAAATCCACTGGACATACAGTTGAAATCATAAGGTTCTTTTCCACTCTGGCAGATCATAAAGGAAAACGTATCTTCATTAAAATCTAATTTCAATGTAGTATCCTCAAATATTTGTTGCAAAAGCTTTTCAAACTGGATAAACCAATTATTTATAGAATCTGCTTTCGTGTTATTTGATTTTGCTCTTGCCAATGCTTCTGTCACTTTTAGATCTGCAAGATATTTAACAAACAAGTTTCTGGGAGCATCGTTTAGATCATAGGCATCATTTAGAGAAACTTTTTCTATATGTTCAGGTACTTCAGCCTGAAAGTTTCTGTCACATTTATAGTAAGCTAATAAAAAACTTCCATCGGCATATAGTTCTTTTAAATTTATGTCTGTCTCATTATTAAATGACAGTTTAACAGATGAATTCAGCGTATTGAAATAGGTTAAACAACGTTTTGCTGAATTCAAAGTATAAGGATCCATCTCTTTTGTTTTTGCTAAATTTAAATCTGATACTTGGAATTTCATTTTCAGATAAGCGGCAATGGCATCTAATACACTTGTTTTACCACTTCCGTTTTTGCCGGTAAAAATCAGGTGTCGGGAAATAGTATCAGATAAATTGATAGTGATATCTTTTAAATGGCGTACTTTTTTAATTTCCAGTTTTGTAACAAATAATTTTTCCATATTTCTTTTTTCTCCTGGAGCATTACAGATTAACATGAGTTCATTATAACAAATAACAGGAAGAGTTACTAGAAAAAACTATTGACAAATTAAGACAATCGCTGGATAGATTTTGATAATGTGTGGTACAATTCATTTAATTATCTTCGCAGCAACTGTAGATATACATACAGGGGATGGCAGTATAATTACGCAAATGGATTATTTCACTTTAGCTGTTTCAAGATTGGACCATGGGCTGAATACTTTCCTGTTATCAATGGATGTTCTGTTGAATGCATGCATTCCAATTATCCTAACACACAGGGATTACCAGTTGCAAATAAAATTTTTAATTAAACTTATTTAAGTAATATGCTATAAATAAGTTTGATGTGATGAATATGGAATATAATTTTTCAGAGGATCTGAAGTCTATACGAGAGATTCTGGGATTTTCTCAAAGTGAACTTGCAGAAAAAATCGGAGTAGAACAGGTGACGATCTCAAGAACCGAGCTGAAAAAAACAGAACCATCGGCAAGGCTTTTGGAAGCAGTATATTCGTTTGCATTTGATAAAAACATAAAGATAAACAAATTAAAGGAAATGTTCTGGAGAGATGATTTAGGTGCAAATGAAAAATTGCTTTTTCATGGCGCTAAAACTGAAATTGACGGAGAGATTGATATTCATAAGGGAAGAAAAAATAATGATTTTGGGCAGGGATTTTATACAGGAGAAAGTTATGAGCAGGCAATATCATTTGTTTCAGGGTTTGGCAATTCTTCCGTATATTATATCAGATTTGATGACAGAAATCTGATATGCAAGAGATATGAAGTAAATCAGGAATGGATGATGACGATTGCTTACTATAGGGGAACATTGGATGAGTATAAGGATCATCCGGCAGTAAAGGCACTTATAGAACAGTCACGGAATTGTGATTACATAATTGCTCCAATTGCAGATAACCGTATGTTTCAAATCATTAATTCATTTATTGCCGGAGACCTTACAGATGAACAGTGTAAACATTGTCTTGCTGCCACAAATCTTGGGATGCAGTATATTTTTCTGACTGAAAAGGCTGTATCCCAGATAAAATTAACAGAACGATGCTATATATCAAATAATGAAAGGGAATACTATAAAAATATAAGACTTGAAGAGTCAAAACTGGGTGGTGACAAAGTTAAATTAGCTAAAAGGCAATATAGAGGGCAAGGAAGATATATTGATGAGATTCTGTCATAAAGGGGTGACCAATATATGAAAAGGATGAATAAGGATGGAGTGCTTTTATGTGAACTTCAGGCAACAGCATTTGAAAAGTCAATTGATAAAATGGAGTCAAGTTCAGAGATTTTTATCAGGCGATTTATGAGGAGTCGAATAGCTAAAAGGCTTGATGATGGATCAGTACTGGAAAGTAATATCCAGGCAGAGGATATCCTGCAGCTGGTTAATGAAGAATATGGGTTTTCTAATTATGGTTCTGTGAAATATACCCGTAACGAAATGTATTGGATTGGATATATTTACAGGTATTTTGTAATAACCTACGAATTAACTTCCATGCAAGTCTATAAGATCGTAAAGCCAAAGGAACTGAAAGGGCTGTTTTTGCCATATCATACAATGGATCCATCTCAGGCTATTGAGCGAATATTGGAAGCAAAAGGCCTGTTTACAGATGAAAAAATGGAATTGGAACGTCAGTATGAAATATTCAAAAGAATACGAAATAAAAAAATATAAGGGGCTGTCCTGAAATTCACCAATGTTAAGATTTTCACCGTATGATAAAGTAAAGTTCTTAGCAATATTAATTTCATTTCCGTTTAATATAGCATAAATTTCATCAGCTGGTACTTCCAGTAAATATCCTCTTCCTGTCGGAATCAGCGAAGAGGAATACCTGGTCAACATCCTTAAGGGAAAAGAAAAAATGTCAAGATCAGAAATTGAGAAAGCAGCAGAAATGGAAAAGAGTAAAGCAGTACGTACTCTGAACAGCCTGATTGAAAAGAAAATATTGATGTCAGCTCCAATGAACAGTCTGCGGCACTTGATGATGAAGATGAAGTTATTGGACCTGATAAACTGGAGCTGGTCAAAGGACCTGATAAATCCTCTTATTTGTTAGGTAGTATTACCGGTATAAACACCATTGATCTTACAGGCTTAATATTAAAACTGAGCGATGATACCAAAACCTGCGAAGCAACAATGGATGAATGTCTGTCGGACTGGATGGCTGACTCTATAGGTAACCTGTATACAGGAAGCCTTCTGGACAGCAACTTTAAACAGATTACAGATAATGATTACGATGTTTATCTGGGACCCGGTGAATATTATGCTCTGATAGACTATAGCGAAGGGGTTGATGTGAAAGTTCCCATCTCCATCCGGGTTCCGGATGAAACACCTGTCCTGACAAAAACAGGTCCTGGCAGATATGAAGCAACTTGTGAATTACTGAGAAATCTGTGAAACGTTGAAATATCAGCATTATAGTAATCATCCTGAAAAAAGAATAGTGACTCGCTGATTATCTGTGCGATCATATCTGTATATAAATCTTTTCTTTTCTGAGCTTTGACAGGGTCATCAGAAAGATCATTGATGAAAAAAATATGTTTTTTATAAAATCTTTACACAATGCCGATCAAACTCCTTCCTCTGTTGCTAAATATAAAAAAATATTCAAAGAAAGACCCTGGCTGTTACACGCAGAGTCTTTCTTTTTTAGGAATCTGTATTAATTACCCAAATGGATTATTTAACTTTAGCAGTTTCCAGATTTGACCACTTACTGAATACTTTGTTATCGTTTTCAGAAGCTGATCTGTTCCAGGAATGTACTCCTACATAATATGTTCCTGCAGGAATGTTCTTGAATACAGCTTTGCATACACCTGGTTTAACATTTAATTTTTTGTATTTTCCATACTGATATGGACGTGTCTCGCCATGTTCTTTCTTGGAACCTTTTCCGAGAACTACGTCATATCCTGTAGAGTTAGCGGATTCTTTGTATGTTACAGTGATTGTAGAACCCTTTGTCTTAACACTGAGGATTTCTGGTGTGTCTGGTGTTATTGCAGTTACAGAGAATGGATAAACATTAGACCATTCGCCGAATACTTTCTTACCATTTTCATCACGTTTCCAAGCATGGCAATATGCATAGTATGTTCCCTGCTGAACATATTTAAATGCTGCGGTTGTCTGAACCTGATTCTTAACAACATCGATACGTGCTTCCTTATCTGAAGGATCTTTAGATGTAGAGATTACATAATCATATCCGGATGCACCATCTGCTTCGTCGGAAAGAATTACTGTTGCTTTGTTACCAGATACTTTAACAGTATTGATTACTGGAGCACCAACTTTAACAGCGTCAACATCAACTTCTTTGGAACCAGTATAATTTTTGCTGTCAGCTTTAGCTGTTACAGTTACTTTCTTTCCGTCTTCACTGAATTTAACATCATATTCCTTGGATGGAACAACAACGGAACCATTCATTACGGTTACATTTCCATCTTTATCAACAGTTACGGTTGTGTTCTTAAGATCTTTTGCTACAACTTTCCATGTAAGTTCTACATAAGAACCGTCTGCATCTGTCTTAATGTCTGCACCCCATGATGCAGTATCTAATACATAACCATCTTTTGCATATAATTTTGCTTTTAAAATCTTATCTTTAGCAGTTACGTTAGAAGCATCGCCTACTGTTTCAATCTTATAGTCAGAATCATCTACAAGAGTTTTTCCATTTACAGTAACGGTTACTGTTGGTTTAACTGCGATTCCGCCAGCATATTCAGTATTTGCTACTTTGACATCAGATTTCTTAATAGCAATAGCACCAATCTTAAAGAATCTTGCGTCAGTATAAGTTGTTTTCTTGTCCGCAAATTTGTTATTATCTTTATTTTTGTAATTACCTAATGCATTTACATAGATGGCAGCAACTTCTCCACGAACATTGTTGTAGTA
Source organism: Blautia sp. DFI.6.71 (assembly GCF_020593585.1). Classification (NCBI taxonomy): domain Bacteria; kingdom Bacillati; phylum Bacillota; class Clostridia; order Lachnospirales; family Lachnospiraceae; genus Blautia; species Blautia sp. DFI.6.71. The sequence goes on along the minus strand of NZ_JAJDMJ010000016.1, from coordinate 60,779 downwards.
TTTAACTTCGTAATCAGTGCCTTCTTTATATTTGGAATCAGCTGGTTTGTAAGTTACTTTATCAAAAGTATGCTCTGTTCCATCATTTGTAAAGATTGGCGCAAAGGATGAAACGCTACTTTCAGATGTAGCTGTTTTATCAAATCCAACAACCTTTCCATCTTTCCAAAGTGTAAAGATTCCATTCTCAGCTAATTCTGCCTGTTCAATATCAAACTTGAATGCATTTGTCCCTTCAAAGTTTGGATTCTTTGCTGTATCTTTAACTGAGAGTGTTCCATTACCTGCTTCTTTACCAGCATTTACATTTGCTGAAGAACTTGCTGGATAGGTAACTTTAAGGTTTTCAGCAGTTGAATCAAGAGTTACATCACCTAGTTTAATGTCATAATCAGCAATTGCAGGAGCAATTTTACTTCCTGAATATGTAAACTTATTAGCAGTAACAGATGCTTTCTTAGGAGTAATAGTCACTTTTGACAAATCTGCCTTATTAATGGTAAACTCTACAGTCTTTGTCTTAGCTGCGCTGTAATCGCCTTTACCTTTGATTGTAATCTTAGCTGTTCCCGCATTTGTTGCATTTACAGTAGATACTACTTCATAATCAACATCTTTTACAAGTGTGCGGTTACCATCTTTTACAACTAAATCAGGTTTGATTTCTTTTCCTGTATAAACGAATGGAGCACCAACTACAGTTACATCTGCGTTTGCAATGGATAAAGTAGCTACTGTTGTATTCTTAGATGCTGTTACACCGCCTGTTAATTGAGAGATGCCATAATTTTTATATGCATCACTTGTTGTGTCAATTTTGTCTGCTTCTTTTACAGTAGTAGTTAACTTTGTTCCATCAACTATTTTACCACTACTGAGAGTGCTAGAATCAGCAGCAAATGTAGTTTTATAGAGTGTATCCGGTACATCAATTAATTTTTCAACTTTTTCAAATTTAACTGTAGATCCAACAGTTTTCTTAGTCCAGGTATATGTCTTAGCCTGTACTTTGATATCGGATTTTTTCAGATATTCAGAAGCCTCTGTCTTAGAACCGTCATAAGCTACTGATTCTGGAACAGTAATTGTAGTTGAAGTAATTTCTGCGGGTTTAATGTCAAATGTACCAATACATTTTTTACCACCTAATGTACTACTGATTCCCTGTAAATAAACGTTGGCTTTACCAACATTAGTGTTGTTTTCATAAATCACCTTATAATCGGTACCAGCTTTCAGAACAACATCAGTAGACCCTTGAATTACAATAGTGCCTAACTGATCGGCAGTTTTTTCAACAGCAGAACCGCCCTGATAGAATTCATCACCTAAGTCAGTTGAAGAATTTAATTCTGTCTTAGCAGCTAACTGACCATCTTTAGTAACTAAAGTAGCATCTGCAATGTTGTTCTGGGCAACATAAAGATTAATAGTCTTTCTATTAATCACATTCTTCGTAGTATCTGTTGGTTTTACAACAACTGTATAAGTACCTTCTCCACCTTTATGGATTGCATCTGTATCAACTTCAATATCCACATTATCCATAAATGTTGTATTAGTGCTAAGAGTTTCTTTTCCTTCTGAGATTGAAAGAAGCTTCTTAATATCTGCTTTAGTGATATTCTTTGATTTCAAAAGTCCAATACTGATATCATCAATTGCACATGTACTTAAATCGCGGGCAACAACAGTAGCTTTCTCTGCTGTAGTATATCCAATACCTTTGCTGGAATCAAATGCACCTACAGCATAGTTACGATTCAACTCGTCATCGCCTGTTTTAGTAATAGACACTTTTACTTTTGCAGAATCACCAGCATTTGTAAGAGTACCATCAACCAGATTAACACTAGTAATTGCTTTAGCCTTTAATGTGTTTCCGGAAATATTGCTCTTTAAGGTAAAATTATCTTCTACATTTGTTAACAGATTAATAGCTGAACCTGTATATTTATACTGAGTCTTCTTTAAGTTAACAGCTAAATCATTTTTTGTCTTATCTGTTAATTCTTTATCAGAATCAGAATATGCAGCAGGTGTTTTCTGGCTAATAGTCATATTAAACGTAAGAGAGCCCTGGTATCCAGGCTTATTAACAGTTGCAGTAACCTTGACAGGTTCACCAGCTTTTGTAGCATTCACAGTATCACCATCATATGTGAAATTGAAATCAGAAGCTGTGATACCAGCAGTAGAAGCATTATAACCTGTAGCATATGTAAGATTTACATCGCTTGCTTTTAATGTTTTTGCTGTACCATCATAAATTAAAGCATTATTCTGGCTGATTCCAGCAACAATACTTGTTACATCTTTTGCAGTAATAGTTACAGCAGGAGTTTCATATGTGAAACCTTCAAAATCTTCGGCAGTTCCCTTGACACCTGTAATTTTAAGAGTAAGTTTTCCACCTAACTGATTCGGTTGTGGTGTAAACGGTTTAATTGCATTTCTAATTGTAGCAGCATCGGCTCCGGTTCCTCCGAGACGTACCTGACCTGAATTAGCCATAGCACTTCCGTTATCATCGGCAGGCTGACTTCCGTCAATCAACCATTCATAATCAAAAACAGTAACATTTTTTCCTTCAGCATTTTTTAATACACTGTCGTTTGCAAGTGAAACTGCTTTACCAATTTCTGCTTTTTCAAAATATAACGCTTTTTCTGTTGCTGCTGTTGCAGTATCTGCAATAGCATCTGTATTCTCTGTAACTTCTGGTGTAGCCTCATCGGAGAATGCGGCTGCATCAGCGGCATCTGTATCTTCTGCAATCGGAGCTTCTGATGTAATTGCAACATCTGCGTCACTTCCATCGCTGAACTCAGCAGCCCAAACCGGCACATTAGAGGTTGCCAGCATTGCAACGACGAGAGACATACTTAAGGTTTTCTTAGCCATGCCTTTCTTCGTATTCTTAATCTTTGTCATGATTATAGTTCCCCTTTCCTTAATATAACTATTTCTTTTTGGGTAAAGATTCCTAGACATAATCTGTCTGTTATGGTTAATAATAGTGCTTTCACCACTTTTTGTCAAGGGTAATGCTCAAGAATTTTACGATTTTTTTAAATTTCATACACTTCAAAAGCATTTATTTTCCTTGATTTTTCAGGTTTAAAATCTATAACTTGTTACAAATGTGGTGAGTTTTTCTTGTTTATCACAAGATGATGTAGTATTCTCTTTTTTACCGATTCTAACAGTTAATCCTGATCTGTTCTGGAAGCTGGCTTACAATCTTTCTTTCTCCGAATAATTTATGATAGAATTCATATCCTGAATTAGAGTCTTCTGTTATTACCAGATCTGGTTGAATATCCTCTTTTGCCTGCAAATTATATAACTGATAAGTTTCATTATATATTCTTTTGGCGTTTTGATATTTCTGACTGTCTCGCTCTTGTCTCATGCCGTAAATTTCTTCAATACTATATGGTAAATGTTCCAGGCTGTCCCTTGTGACCAAAACGAAGTAATTGTCGTTGCCTTTTACCATTCTGGTAAATTCTTTACTGCGTAAAAATGGTGCTCCTTCATCAATAAATATAATGCATTGCTGCAGTGTGGCAAGCCTTTCTTTCCAGGAAGCGTTTTCTATTACTACACATCGTTTTTCACATATTTGGGTAATTCCTGATGATATGCCATTGTTCTCATAATCAGAAATCATTCGAAGGAGTTCTGTTTTTCCTGTTGCAGAATCTCCCTGAATGACAGTGATATTTCTCTTTACTGTAAGATGATAATGAACTCGTTTGTTGTATATCTCAATATCATACTTTCCTGTCATGTTTTATCATCCTCTCAATAATCGGTTTACAATGATTTCGTCATCCAGTTCAAGCATGGAGTGAACCGTTTTTCCTGTGTTTACAATATAGATATCAAATGGCTGTTTTCCAAAGTCCATGATATAGCCCAGGCGAATTGTGATGTCTTTTTGTTCTGCCAGTTTTAAAATCCATTGTGCACAGTTGTTTCCGCAGGCAGATGCGTTAAATATATGATCTGAATCATTTTGCATCAATATCAGAGTTTTTACTCCTCCTGAGAGGCGTTCCGGTGGAATCGGGCCGAGAAATGGACTGTCGATCATGCATGGACCTTTTACCTCTGATCCGTCTATATCTTTGATCATTTTTCTGGAAGTTTCTGATGTGATCCACTCATCTTCATATGTGTTATTGAAGAACACATCAGGATTAAAAATATAATTGTCTCCCGGATTGTCCCCAAAAAATATTTTCAGCATCTTGTATTCCTCCATTCTGTCAAAACTGATTATCTTTTCTTATTTTATCAAAAATATCTTCCTGTTTCCAGCATCACAAAAACAGCAGAGAACTTTTTTATCATTCTCTGCTGTTTCTCTACCATCTGCTTTAAGGTGTTAAAGCAAACATATTATTTCTTTCTGACAATAACCTTATCCAGATGCCAGATATCATCTACATATTCCTGGATAGTTCTGTCGGATGTGAACTTGCCGCTGCATGCTGTGTTGAGGAGCGCTTTCTTAGCCCAGCCTTTTTCGTCTCTGTATGCTGCTTCTACGCGTTTCTGTGCGTCTGCATAGGAACGGAAGTCTGCGAGGATGAAGTAGCGGTCTGCTCTGTCTGTGTTCTTTGTGTTGAGAAGTGAATCGTACAGGTCACGGAAGAGTTCTGTATCATTGGAGAAGGTTCCGTTGATGAGCTGCATCAGTACCTGACGGATTTCTTCGTCTGTGTTGTAGATTACGTTTGGATCGTATCCGCCGTTGTTTTCGTAGTTGATTACTTCGTCGGAGCTTAAACCGAAGATGAATGCGTTTTCTGCGCCAACTTCTTCTACGATCTCTACGTTAGCACCGTCCATTGTTCCAAGTGTAGGAGCACCGTTGAGCATGAACTTCATGTTACCTGTACCGGATGCCTCTTTACTTGCTGTGGAAATCTGCTCGGAAACGTCTGCTGCTGCGAAGATCCACTCAGCGTTGGATACTCTGTAGTTTTCGATGAATACAACTTTGATCTTGCCGTTGATGGAAGCGTCGTTGTTTACTACATCTGCTACGGAGTTGATGAGTTTGATGATCTTCTTGGCTGTTGCATAACCTGCGGATGCTTTTGCACCGAAGATGAATGTTCTTGGATAGAATTCCATTTCCGGATGCATCTTAATCTGGTTGTACAGATAGATAACATGCAGGATGTTCAGGAGCTGACGTTTGTACTCGTGAAGTCTCTTAACCTGTACATCGAAGATGGAGTGCGGGTCTACTTCTACGCCATTGTGCTCAAGGATGTATTTAGCCAGACGCTCTTTGTTCTTGAACTTAATGTTCATGAATTCCTGGAGTGCTTTTTCATCATCTGCGTAAACTGCAAGTTTCTTTAACTGTGGAAGGTCTGTGATCCAGTCCGGTCCGATATGCTCTGTGATCCAGTCTGCAAGGAGTGGATTTGCGTGGAGCAGGAAACGTCTCTGAGTGATACCGTTTGTCTTGTTGTTGAATTTCTCAGGCATCATTTCATAGAAGTCTTTTAATTCCTGATTCTTCAGGATCTCTGTATGAAGGCGTGCAACACCGTTTACAGAGTAGCCTGCTGCGATTGCAAGGTGAGCCATCTTAACCTGTCCGTCATAGATGATAGCCATCTTTTTGATCTTCTCATAATTTCCCGGATATTTTGCCTGGATCTCAAGGATGAAACGACGGTTGATCTCTTCGATAATCTGGTATACACGCGGAAGCAGTCTGGAGAAGAGTTCGATCGGCCATTTCTCAAGTGCTTCGGACATAATTGTATGGTTTGTGTAAGCAACAGATTTTCTTGTTACTTCCCATGCTTCATCCCATCCAAGTCCTTCTTCGTCCATGAGGATACGCATTAACTCTGCTACTGCTACAGTCGGATGTGTATCATTCATCTGGAATGTTACTTTTTCATATAATTTATGGATATCGTCATGTTTCTTTTTATATTTGGCAATTGCTGCCTGGAGGCTTGCAGATACAAAGAAGTACTGCTGTTTCAGTCTCAGCTCTTTACCTGCATAATGATTGTCATTCGGATAAAGAACTTCTACGATATTACGGGCAAGGTTCTCCTGCTCTACTGCTTTCTTGTAATCACCTTTGTCAAAGGAATCAAGCTCGAAGTCTACGATCGGCTCTGCATCCCAGATACGAAGTGTGTTTACTACATCATTGTCATATCCTGTGATCGGCATATCATAAGGAATGGCTTTTACAGCCTGATATCCTTCGTGGATAAATTTGTTTCCGCCCTTTTCAGGATCGTACTCTACTCTTACATATCCGCCGAAGTGTACTTCTTTGGCATATTCCGGACGGCGCAGTTCAAATGGATATCCATTTTTTAACCAGTTATCCGGTACTTCGATCTGGTATCCGTTCTCGATTTTCTGTTTGAACATTCCGTAGTGATAACGGATTCCGCAGCCATATGCTGCGTAATTTAAAGTTGCGAGAGAATCAAGGAAGCATGCAGCCAGTCTTCCCAGACCACCGTTTCCAAGTGCCGGATCCGGTTCCTGATCTTCGATACAGTTAAGGTCAAATCCCAGCTCTTCGAGAGCTTCTTTTACTTCACCGTAAGCGCAAAGGTTGATCAGGTTGTTTCCGAGAGCACGTCCCATCAGGAATTCCATGGACATATAGTATACGATCTTCGGATCCTGTTCGTCATATGCTTTCTGTGTTGCAAGCCAGTTATCAATGATAACGTCTTTTACAGAGTAGCTTACTGCCTGGAAAATCTGCTCCTGTGTAGCTTCTTCAATTGTTTTTCGATAGAGGAATTTTACGTTGTCTTTTACGCTTTTCTTGAATGCCTCTTTCTTGAACATTTCGTTTGTCATTTCATACCTCCCGTAATGGTTTCACTGTTCACTTTATTCTCAGCAATACACCTTGCGGATATTGCCGGTGAACCTCTTCATTCCGTCAACTCTTCTGTTTTCTCATATCAGAGAAATTGGGGGCAAAGAATCTCTGCCTCCAATTTCCTCTCTGAAATCAGACTGTCAAGGATAATGATACTCTTTTTTCGACAGTCTGTCATGTGTATAATTGCCGAATTTTATAACATTTTTTTGTTATCGTGCATTGCGAAAGTAGTATATTTCCTGTGAAATACCTGTAACTTATCATTACCTTGTCAGTAATTGACCGAATGTTGTCAATTACAGTTTCTTAACACCCATAGTTACTGCTTCTTTGTTGATGTTCCACTCTTTCACATAACCATCGGTCTCGCCAAGTACCATTTCGTCTGCAAGTACTTCTGACTTGATCTCATCTTCGTGTGCTTTCATGACATCCTGGATCTTGTCATTTCCGTGAGCGTATACTACGATCTTGTCCATAACTTCGAAGCCGGCTTCCTTACGCATGGTCTGGATCTTGCTGATGATCTCACGTACATATCCTTCTTCGATCAGTTCAGGTGTCAGGTTTGTATCCAGGACTACGGATGTTTCACCGTCAGATTCGGATACATAGCCTTCTGTCTGTGCTGTTTCAATAAGAAGGTCTTCTTCTGTAAGCTCTACATCGTTTCCGTTGATATCCAGTTTCAGGACACCGTTGGTTCTCAGTTCGTTCATTGCTGCTGTTCCATTGATGTCTGTGAGAGCCTGTCTGATTCCTCCAAGGAGTTTACCGTATTTCGGTCCTACTGTACGAAGCTGTGGTTTGAAGCTGTAGGAGATAAAAGATTCTACATCATCTGCGAATTTCACTTCTTTGACATTCAGTTCATCTGCGATAATGTCAGTGTAGAATTCACTCATTTTCTTCTCAGCTTTTACATACATGGTTCCGATCGGCTGACGGTTCTTGATGTTTGCTGTATTTCTGCAGGCACGTCCCAGAACTACGATCTCCAGAAGCTCTTTCATGTCTGCTTCCAGATCTTTGTCGATCCATGCTTCGTTTACAGTTGGGAAGTCGCAGAGATGGATACTCTCAGGAGCATCTTTGTCCACGCTTCTTACCAGATTCTGATAGATGTCTTCTGTCATGAACGGGATCATCGGAGCTGCTGTCTTGGCAATGGTTACCAGTGCATGGTACAGAGTCATGTAAGCATTGATCTTATCCTGCTCCATTCCCTTTGCCCAGAAACGTTCGCGGCTTCTTCTTACATACCAGTTACTCATCTCATCTACGAATTCCTGAAGTGCTCTTGCTGCTTCCGGGATCTTGTAGTTAGCCAGGTCATTGTCAACTGCCTGAACAGTTGTATTTAATCTGCTGAGGAGCCATTTGTCCATAACAGGAAGCTGATCATAGTTCAGTTCATATTTGGTCGGGTCGAAGTTGTCGATGTCTGCATATAATACGAAGAATGCGTAAGTATTCCACAGTGTGCTCATGAATTTACGCTGTCCTTCCACAACTGCCTTGCCATGGAAACGGTTCGGAAGCCATGGAGCACTGTTGATGTAGAAGTACCATCTGATGGCATCTGCGCCGTATTTGTTCAGTGCATCGAATGGATCAACTGCATTTCCTTTGGACTTACTCATCTTCTGTCCGTTCTCATCCTGAACATGTCCCAGAACGATTACGTTCTTGTATGGTGCTTTGTTGAAGAGCAGTGTGGATTCTGCAAGGAGTGAGTAGAACCATCCACGGGTCTGGTCTACTGCCTCGGAGATAAAGTTTGCAGGGAACTGCTGCTCAAATAATTCTTTGTTTTCAAATGGATAATGATGCTGTGCGAAAGGCATTGCTCCTGAGTCGAACCAGCAGTCAATAACCTCCGGTACACGATGCATTTCTCCACCGCACTCCGGACACTTCAGTGTGATCTCATCGATATATGGGCGGTGAAGCTCTACTGTCTTGGCTCTCTCATCACCGCTCATCTCGAATAACTCCTGACGGCTTCCGATGGAATGCATATGTCCGCATTCACACTGCCAGATGTTCAGTGGTGTTCCCCAGTAACGGTTACGGCTGATACCCCAGTCCTGAACGTTTTCAAGCCAGTCGCCGAAACGTCCTTTACCGATGCTCTCAGGGATCCAGTTGATTGTATTGTTATTTCTGATCAGGTCATCCTTAACTGCTGTCATCTTGATGAACCAGGATTCTCTTGCATAGTAGATCAGTGGTGTGTCACATCTCCAGCAGTGTGGATAATCATGCTCGAATTTCGGAGCATCGAAGAGCTTGCCTTCTTTGTCCAGATCTGTGAGGACCATAGGATCTGCTTTCTTTACGAAAACGCCTGCGTATGGTGTCTCTTTTGTCAGGTTACCCTGTCCGTCTACAAACTGTACGAATGGCAGTTCATAGTTACGTCCGATTCTGCTGTCGTCTTCACCGAATGCAGGTGCGATGTGAACGATACCTGTACCATCACTCATAGTAACGTAGTTATCACAGGTTACGAAATGAGCTTTCTTTTTCTGTTTTGCTGCTGCCTCTCCTGCACATGCGAAAAGCGGCTCGTATGCTTTGTATTCCAGGTCTGTTCCTTTGTAGGTTTCCAGAACTTCATATGCTTTCTCGCCTTCTTCTTTTGCAAGCTTGCCAAGGACTTTGTCAAGGAGTGCTTCTGCCATATAATAGGTATATCCGTCTGCTGCCTTTACTTTGCAGTAAGTCTCATCCGGGTTTACGCAGAGTGCAACGTTGGACGGAAGTGTCCATGGTGTTGTTGTCCATGCAAGGAAGTATGCATCTTCACCAACAACCTTGAATCTTACAACTGCGGAGCGCTCTTTTACAGTTTTGTATCCCTGGGATACTTCCTGTGCGGAAAGAGGGGTACCGCATCTTGGACAGTAAGGAACGATCTTGAAGCCTTTATACAGAAGCTTCTTGTTCCAGATTTCTTTTAATGCCCACCATTCGGATTCAATATAATCGTCATAGTAAGTTACGTATGGATGTTCCATATCAGCCCAGAAACCAACAGTAGAGGAGAAATCCTCCCACATTCCTTTGTATTTCCAGACGCTTTCCTTACACTGTTTGATGAATGGCTCCATACCGTATTCTTCAATCTGCTCTTTGCCATCCAGACCAAGTTTCTTCTCTACTTCCAGCTCTACCGGAAGTCCGTGGGTATCCCATCCTGCTTTACGCGGAACCATGTAGCCCTTCATTGTACGGTATCTCGGAATCATATCCTTGATTACACGGGTAAGTACATGGCCGATGTGCGGTTTGCCGTTTGCAGTGGGCGGTCCATCATAGAATGTATAGGTTTCTCCTTCTTTTCTGTTCTCCATACTTTTCTCAAAGATATGGTTTTCTTTCCAGAATTCTTCTACTTTTTTCTCACGGTCTACAAAGTTTAAGTTCGTATCAACTTTCTGGTACACAGTAATTTACCTCCTGTTTAAATTATTTGTATCAGACACCTGAAAATATGCAGGACGTTTATATACACTGAAAAATATTTCCGGTGTCCTTTAAGAACGAAAATAAGCCCATAAAAAAATCGCCCTTTTGTAAAAGGACGAAGGTTTATTGACGTTCGCTATACCACCTGTTACATTGTACGGGCATCCTCTGCCGATACATGAATCTTTTAACGGGGATTTCCGTCAGCTCTTACCTGTCTGTACACCCTTCAGAGCTGCAACTCCGGAGTGATCTTCACTGCATTTACTCACCACCGGGCTCACACCCTCCCCGGTTCGCTGTCTGCTTTCCCCTGCAGTTACTCTCTCCATCAACGTTTTTGTGGACATATCATTTATTTAACTATGCGGATTCATTATAAGGTCACAAAATTCACTGTGTCAAGTATTTTTTTGAATATTAGGGTAATCCTGTTACTGTTTAATAACACTGGTTACTGTCAAACTCCCGAACAGTAACACACTGTTAACATACTATCATATAAATTTTACACAGGCATTGTAATTAATGATATAATAAGGTAGAATATTTTGTCCGAACGTCATTTAAAACGATGTACTAGAGCGTGTCTAAAAAATCATTCCCGCAATCTGCACGCCCCACTTTGCGGTATATTTCACCCGAATTCAGTTGCCGTAGCCCGCTACGGCGCCCTCATCCGGGCAAAATATACCACAAATTGTGACGCACATCTTGCAGAAAGCCTTTTTCAGACACGCTCTAGGATATGGAAAGCAACTACTATGTATATTTAATGAAGGGTAATTTCAAATGTTTAAAACAAAATTTCATAAATTAATGAAACGTTTCCTCACCGGAATGCTTTGTGCAGGGATTCTGACCTCCCAGCCTGCAGTCACTTACGCTGCCGAGACCTCTGCCACTCCTGAAGCCGGTCATTCAGAAACCTATTCACAGGCCTCAGATATCGATTCTGTCAAAGGATGGCCCACAGGTCCTAATATCGAGGGACAGTCCGCAGTGCTGATGGATGCAGTCACTGATACTATTCTTTATTCCAAGAATGCCAAGGATAAGCTATATCCCGCCAGTATCACTAAGATCATGACCGCTCTTCTGGCCTGTGAATATCTGGATATGGACGATACGATCACCATGTCGCAGGAAGCGGCTTATGGGATTGAGGCCGGAAGCTCCAGCATTTACGCAGAAACAGGAGAGGTTTTCACAGTAGAGCAGGCCCTGATGGCTCTGATGCTGGAATCCGCCAATGAGATGGCTCTTGCTCTGGCAGAAAAAACAAGCGGTTCTGTAAAGAAGTTTGTTGAACTGATGAACCAGAGGGCAGCTCAGCTGGGCTGTAAGAACACCCATTTTAATAATCCAAATGGTCTTCCGGATGAGACGCATTATACCACCGCAGGTGATATGATGAAGATTGCTAAGGCAGCCTGGTATAATCCTAGATTCCGTAAATTTGTGACCACACAGGTTTATGAGATTCCTCCGACTAATAAGCAGTCTGAAACCCGTTATCTTCTCAATCACCATAAGATGATGCCCGGACAGTCTTATGCATACGATGGGGTTCTGGGAGGAAAGACCGGATACACCGATGCAGCGGGAAGTACGCTTGTCACCTATGCCAAGAGAGGAAATTCCATTCTCATTGCAGTTGTGCTGAATTCTACAAACGGTGCTTTTCCTGATACAACTTCTCTGCTGGATTACGGCTTCGACAATTTTGAAAAAGTAGACTTGAATATAGATACCGATCCGGTACCGACAGTATTTCTCCCATGCGAAAAGCACCTGTTAAAGGACTGGAATAATCTGTGTTCCTTCTATTATATGAGGCATGTGTACGTAACTGTCCCCACAGGAACCGATGTGAGCCAGCTTGTAAAGAAGCAGAAACTTCTGAACAATTCTGTCGGTCCAAAGCGAATTAAAAGTAAATATTATTTAGACGGCCATATGGTCGGATATGGAATGCAATATGAGAAGGAGATCCTTTCAGATCTCCTTCTCAACGCTTCTTTTTAGTTTTCGCCTGAGGCGGAGGACTTCTTTTCTTTCACGAAGTTCTTCCGCTTCTTCTGTATCTGTGAAACGCAATGTCTTCACAGCGAAATATTTCTCATCTTCTGTTTTTCGGATACGGATCTTGCCTCTTATCAGTCCATGTTCTTCACAATTGGATATGCTGTAATAAACCTTTGGATTATTCATAAACCATCGGAGTTTGCGCTTTGCAGGCAGATGACAGACCGGACATCTGGTGCTGGTCACCTCGCGGTCTTTCATGATTCGCTCTCTTGTGGCAAATTCTCTGGATACATATTTGTCATGATCCGGATAGGAAATATGTATCTCGTCTTTTTTCTTCTTTGGATTCTGGTAAACATCCAGTGACGGATGATTGATGATGATTATATTATTTATTTTCTCCAGGACTTTCGCTGTATACCAGGCATCTGCAAGCGCCCGGTGAAATCCCCTGGATTTCTCTATTTTCAGCTCATCGATCGCATGCTCCAATGCACACCTGTGTGTACCGTCATCATAACTGATACTGTATAGTTTCTGCACATCATAATAAGTCACAGGTCCGGGAAGCAGATCCAGCAGGCTATAGAACTTCATATTTCTCTGAAGTTCCATCACGTCCTGATTTCCCCAGGTAAAAAAGTACCAGTCTTCTCCGCACCAGTCAATAAATTCCCTGACTGCCTGCTCAAAGGGCACTCCTTTCATTAGATCTTTATAATCTACATGAATTACCTCATGGATGCTGTCATGAATCCATTTATAGACCTGTGGTTTGATCAGTCGGTGAAAATGATCCGTTATTTCTTTTTTGCTGTTTACTTTTACAGCCCCAATCTCGATAATCTCAAATGGAAGCCTGTCGTTACGTGTTTTCTTTCCCGAAGGATTCTGATTCCATTCCAGGTCAAAGACAATATAGTTCATTCATCCGGTCCTTTTTGTTTATTACTTTTTCGAATTTATTTTCCACTGCTGATAAACATATTATTTCACAATCTTCAGTTCATACTGTCTGGTTCCCAGACCAATCTTCTCTGCCTGATCCAGTGTTGCCTGCCATTCAATGTTCGGGTTGGAATCTTTGAAATGGTCGTGGTGGCAATGCCAGTCAGGTTTTGCCAGGTGTTCTCCAAGCTGGCTGTTCTCGATCGGAGTTGCTTTCAGACAGGCATCTGCGCAGGCCTGGTCCAGAGCAACCGGGTCAAAGCTTGCAAACATTCCGATATCAGGAAGGATTGGTGCATCATTTTCGCCATGGCAGTCACAGTTCGGGCTGATATCCTGAACAAGCGCTACATGGAAATGCGGACGGCCATGACAGACTGCCTGTGCATATTCTGCCATCTTACGGTCAAGAAGTTCATTCGCACTGCTGTTTGGATTGTATACGGCATCAAAACCGCAGGCTCCGATACAACGGCCGCAGCCTTTACATTTATCATAATCAATGACTGCTTTTTTATTCGGATATGTAATCGCATCACTTCCGCACTCTTTCGCGCAGCGACGGCATCCGCGGCAAAGTTCTTCATTTACTGCAGGTTTTCCGCTGGCATGCTGTTTCATCTTACCTGCGCGGCTTCCGCATCCCATTCCGATATTCTTCAGTGCACCGCCGAAGCCGGTTGCTTCATGTCCTTTGAAGTGGCTTAAGCTGATAAAAATATCTGCATCCATGATCGCATGTCCGATCAGTGCAGTCTGACAATATTCACCATTAACTACCGGTACTTCTACTTCGTCTGTACCGCGTAAGCCATCACCGATGATGATCTGGCATCCTGTTGAAATGCTGTTAAATCCGTTGAGATTTGCGCACTCCAGATGCTCCAGTGCATTCTTACGGCTTCCCGGATAAAGAGTGTTGCAGTCTGTGAGGAACGGAAGTCCTCCCTGCTCTTTACAGAGATCAGCTACTGTTTTTGCGTAATTCGGGCGCAGGAAAGCCAGATTGCCAAGTTCTCCGAAATGCATTTTAATAGCCACGAATTTTCCATCCATATCAATGTCTTTGATTCCGGCTGTAACACAGAGTTTCTTCAATTTATCAAGCTGGCTGGTGCCAACCGGACATCTGAAATCAGTAAAATAAACGGTTGATTTCTCCATCGTTTTTTCCTCCTGTTTTTATTGATCAAAATTTGATTTTCTTTTTTATTTTATCACAAGATGCAGGTTCTTTTCGAGATATTTTTTTGCTTACATCTGTTCGTAAAATTTTGTCACCTTTTTGTATTCTGCAGGCAAAGTGATCTGCTCTACCACAACATCTCCATCTTCTGCATTGTGGTAACGGTAAATGTAAACGCCTTCCTGGATCTCATCTCCTTCAATCAGAGAAACTGCCAGATATCCCTGTCCTTCAAATTCAAAGGTATCCATGATCGCAAAATCCCGTTCTGTTCCGTCAGATACCGGGATGCTGATTACTTCATATTCTTCCATAGTATGTTTTCCTTTCATTCATAAGCAGTCTTATTCTTATTTTCGCTGTTTTTTATTGTAGCAAAGAGTGTTAATTATATCAATCCTATTTAACCGAATCAAGTAAGTCGTTACTGTGAACGGAGTGAACAGTAACAGTAAGGCCCCTGCGGGTTACAAAAAGAAAGACTGCACCTCCAATGAGCACAGCCTTTCCGGTTTAGTATATTTTATTCAGTTCTGCTTACAATTGCTTATGCCATGATCGGTTTTAATGCTTCTGCAAGCTTCTCTTTCTCAGCTTCTGCCTCTTCCAGGTTCTTGCCGAGAGTTGTGTAATAGATCTTGATCTTTGGTTCTGTTCCGGATGGGCGGACAACTACTGTCTCGCCGTTATCCAGCTTGTAGATCAGTACGTTTGCTGCAGGAAGTCCTGTTTCTTCCGGTTTCTGGTAATCTGTTACTTTTACGATGGCATGACCTGCGATCTCTGTGAGAGGTTTATCACGAAGTCCCTGCATCAGAGCTGACATCTTATCCATTCCGCTTAATCCCGGGAATTCGAAGCTGTCTACTTTGTTCAGGTAACGTCCGTACTGTGCATAAATCTCTTCCATTCTCTGTTTCAGGGAACTTCCGATGCTTCTGTAATATGCAGCCATTTCACAGATCAGCATAGATCCGATAACAGCATCCTTGTCACGTACATATGGGCCTGCAAGGTATCCGTAGCTCTCTTCAAATCCGAAGATAAATCTGTCTACTTCATCTGCTGCTTCAAGCTGTGCGATCTGATCGCCGATCCACTTGAATCCTGTAAGTACGCTTCTGAGTTCTACTCCATAGTGCTCTGCCACTGCATCTGCAAGTGGTGTGGAAACAATGGATTTCACTGCTACCGGGTTCTTTGGCATTGTACCTTTTTCGATACGGCCTGCACAGATATAGTCAAGAAGGAGTACACCTACCTCATTACCTGTTACCAGTTCATAGGAACCATCCGGGCATTTCATTGCGATACCAACACGGTCTGCATCCGGGTCAGTTGCAAGCATTAAGTCTGCACCTGTTTCTTTTGCGAGGTTTAATCCAAGCTCCAGAGCTGCAAAGATTTCCGGGTTCGGATAACTGCAGGTTGTGAAGTATCCGTTAGGATATTCCTGTTCCGGAACGATTGTGATATCTGTAATTCCGATATCTTTTAATACCTGAGTTACAGGTACAAGTCCTGATCCGTTTAACGGGCTGTAAACCAGTTTCAGCCCTGCTGTCTTGCAGAGACCCGGACGAACCTGACGGGATTCGATAGCTTCATAGAGAGCCTGCTTGCAGTCATCTCCTACAAAACGGATCTTTCCCTGTTCTACGCCTTCTGCGAAAGACATATATTTCGCACCTGTAAGTACGTCTGTTTTCTGGATCTCTTCATATACAATGGCAGCTGCATCGTCTGTCATCTGGCATCCGTCAGGACCATATGCTTTATATCCGTTGTACTTAGCCGGGTTGTGGGATGCTGTTACCATAATACCTGCATTGCATTCATAGTAACGTGTTGCAAAGGAAAGTGCCGGTACAGGCATCAGTGCGTCATAAATTCTGACATTGATATCATTTGCCGCCAGTACGCCTGCTGCTGTTTTTGCAAATACATCACTCTTAAGACGGCTGTCATAGCTGATGGCTACTGTCTGATTACCGCCCTGTGTTTTTACCCAGTTCGCAAGTCCCTGTGTTGCCTGGCGAACTACATAAATATTCATACGGTTGGTTCCGGCTCCGAGAACTCCGCGAAGTCCGGCTGTTCCAAATTTCAGCGCTACTGCGAAACGATCTTTTATCTCTTCATCATTTCCTTCGATTTTGGATAATTCCGGATTAAGATCCGCATCCTGCAGATCTGCTGCCAACCAACGTTTGTATTCTTCCTGATACATTTTGACCACTCCTGCCTTATTTTTTAGATTTTTTAAGATATTTCCATAATATCATAAATCAGACAAATCAGCAACAAAACAGCGAGATTTCGGTCAAATTTTAAAAATTACTTTCTTTTCTGTTTGTCTGCTCTCTGCAGGCGTTTCCTATATTGGTCAGGCAGAGCACTGTGGTGATCAGGAAAAGTCCGGGGATCAGAATGATCCACCAGGAACCTGTCATTAATGCCTTATCTGACAGAGACAGCATACTTCCCCATGTGATAACCTCTATCGGAAGTCCAATGCCCATAAAGCTTAAAGTAGCTTCAGAGATCATTGCAGTTCTTACATTCATGACTACCATAAACATAATGGACGAGAAAAAGTTCGGCACCAGATGCTTCCATAAAACACGGAAGAATCCGGCTCCCATACATCTTGCTGCGATGATATACTCACTGTTTCGTATCTGTCTTACCTCTGTACGTACCACTTTCGCAATACTGGTCCAGCTGGTCACACCGATCACAAAGGACAGACTCAGGATATTGGCATTTCCCATAATAGCCTGCAGCAAAATGATCAGGAGCAGAGTTGGTATACTTAAGAATATTTCTGTAAATCTCATGATCAGTTCATCAAGCCAGGCAGGTGCCACTCCACTGAAGGCACCGACTACCACTGCAATAAAAGTAGAAATAACTGTGGCTAATCCACCGATCAAGATCGAGATTCTTCCTCCATACCAGATCATGGAAAAAATATCCCTTCCCATAGTATCTGTTCCAAAAAGGAACTCCCTGTCAGGAGCTTTATTATAGTTTAACAGATCCATATAAGTAGGATCCTTTGTCATGATCAGTTCCGCACACAGACAGCCCAGTACGATAAGAATCAGGATTACTGCTGAAACAACGGGTTTTCCCTGATACCACTTTTTCTTTGATTTGGGAATTACGGTTTCTGTCTTTCTGTTTCCTGCCAGTTCAAATAAATGATTGGTCATCCTTCTACTACCTCCGATTTCTCGGTTATTACTTCATCCTTCATGCGGGGATCTATCTGTTCATTGATCGTCTGACTGACAATATTACAGAAAATAACCAGGATTCCTGACATCATGCAAAGTAGCATCAGCAGATTATAATCATGGTATCTGGCACTCTCATAGGACAGAGCTCCGATTCCGGGATAAGAAAATACACTTTCTACCACATAGGTTCCTCCAAGTACATGGGGGACTGCAATGGCCATAATACTTAAATAAGCAGGCATTACATTTCGGACACAATGTCTGAACATAAGCTTTTTCTTATCCAGGCCTTTTGCCTTTGCCAAAAGTACATAATCTGCGCGAACCTCTTCCAGGATTTTATTTCGGATCATGTAAGCGTAATACCATAAATGCTCCATGACCACGATGGTCAGCGGCATGATCAGATGCAGCACTCTGTCACCGATATCTCCTGCATTTCCTGTACTGTAAGCTCCACTGCTTGGCAGGATCTTAAGATTTACGGAAAAAACAAGGATCAGGACCAGAGCCATCCAGAACTCAGGAATACAACTGGATATGGTTCCCAGCTTACACAGGATCCGGTCTGCCAGCCGGTTTTCGTACCAGGCACACAGGATTCCCAGGAGCAAGGCTCCGGCAAACATAATGATAAATCCGATTCCTCCAAGCACAAGTGTATTGCCAATACGTCCGCCGATCACTTCTACTACATCCTGTTTATATTTAAATGAAATTCCAAATTCTCCATGAAAGGCATTTTTTACCCACTTCACATACTGCACAGAAATTGGTTCGTTCAGTCCCAGTTTCTCCATAGCCCATTCACGTTCTTTTGGACTCATCTTCTCTGTACGGTCACCATAATAGGAGATCAGAGGATCTCCCGGTGCAAGACGGGCTACATAAAATACAGCTACAGACAATATAAATACTGAGATCAGGAATATCAGGCATTTTTTACCATAGTAGACTAACTTTTTTTGTCTCATTATATACTGCACCCCTTTCCTTCAGCCGGAAGCATTGCAAAATGTCCGGGTGACACTTCTGTCCACACGCTGTTTTCCATTCCTTCGCCATCATAGTACTGCAGAACTCTTTTTCTCTCCCTGATCGGGTCAGGAACAGGAATTGCAGACAGCAATGTTTTTGTATAAGGATGCACCGGATTGGAATACAATTCTTCTGATGGCGCCAGTTCTACCAGTTTTCCATGATACATAACTCCCACACGGTCACAGAGATACTCAACCATAGCCAGGTCATGAGCTATAAACAGAAATGTAAATCCATGCTCCTCCTGCAGATGACGGAACAGATTAACAATCTGTGCCTGTATGGACACATCCAGGGAAGCTATCGGTTCATCAGCCACCAGAAATTCCGGTTCCATACACAGAGATCTGGCTATGGCCACTCGCTGCCTCTGTCCCCCTGATAATTCAGATGGATAACGATCCAGGAAACTGTTCTCAAGTCCTACATATTCCATCTGAAAAGCAGCTTCCTTCACAAAGCTTCCTCTCGGAGGTGTGATATGCTGGATTCTCATTGGTTCCGTAATAATATCTGACACCTTCATTTTCTGGTTCAGACTGGATGCGGAATCCTGAAATATCATCTGGCGGCGGGTCTGCAGCATTTTTTTATGCTTTTTGAATTCCTTTTTGTCGCAGATATTTACATCTTTATACCAGATTTCTCCCTGAGCCGGCTGATATATATTCATCAGACATCTGGCAACTGTGGACTTTCCTGAACCGGATTCCCCTACCAGACCAAAGATCTCACCTTTATGGATCCGAAATGAGACATCATCTACAGCCTTTACCTTGATCTTTTTTGTCAGATGAAACTGCTGAGTCAGATGCCTGACATCCAATAAAACTTCTTTACTCATGCGCTGTTCCTCCCACAGGTGATTTGATCTGCGGTGCTCTTGGATCCAGCAGCCAGGTTGCCGCATAATGAGTATTTGTTATCTTAAACATAGGCGGCATTTCTTCATAATCAATATTCAGGGCATATTCGTTTCTACATGCAAAAGCATCACCTTTCGGCGGATCTATCAAAGTAGGAGGCATGCCGGGAATGGTGTACAGGCTTTCTTTTCCATTTGCAAATGCAGGCAGTGATCTCATCAGCCCCCATGTGTATGGATGTCTGGGATCATAATAAACTTCCTCTGCTGTACCGATCTCTACGATCTTGCCTGCATACATGACTGCTACTCTGTCTGCCACACGTGCAACAACTCCCAGATCATGGGATACCAGTATGGTAGCTGTTCCAAGCTTCATCTGTATTTCCCGCAGAAGATCCAGAATCTGTGCCTGTATGGTCACATCCAGTGCAGTAGTTGGTTCATCTGCAAATAAAATATCCGGATCTGCTGCCAGAGCGATGGCCATGACACATCTCTGACGCATTCCCCCGGAGAACTGCCAGGGATACTGATGATATCGTTCCTTTGGATGGGAGATACCTACCAGTTCCATAAGCTCCAGAACCTTCTTATTTACCTGTTCCTTCGTGTAGTTCTTATTGTGGATCACCACTGCTTCCCCAATCTGTTTTCCAATTTTAATAGTTGGATTCAGGGATGTCATAGGATCCTGAAAGATCATAGAAAAAACTCTTCCACGCAGTTTCTGCATCTCCTTTTCCCTGTAACAGGTGATATCCTGTCCGTTCACACAGATGCTTCCCTCTTTTATTTTTGCGCTTGGTGGCAAAATCTTCATGATACTTTTGCAAAGCACACTCTTCCCGCATCCGGATTCTCCAACTATGGCCAGCACCTCTCCCTTTTTTAATGAAAAAGACACATCTCTTACTGCCTGGACTTCTCCGGCAGGACCGTCAATGCTGACTGAAAGATTTTTAACCTCTAATAAATGTTCCATTTTTAATCCTTTTTCCGCTCGTGTAAAAAGGGGGGCACCTTTAGTGCCCCCGTCACAACCTTTATCTTTTTATTCAATAGTCCAGTCTGCTACATTCCAGAAGATTCCAACTCCATGATGTCCCATAATTGTATCAGGATCAATTCCTTTAATATTGCTGTCAGCAACATAGTTGGCATCAATATAGCAGATCATTGCATAAGCCGGATCCTCTGCCAGAGCTTTCTGGAAATTAGCATAGGCTTCTGCACGAACTTCCGGATCAGCTGACTGTCTTGCTTCTGTCAGATACTTGTCAACGTCTGCATTAGAATAGCCGGAGTAGTTTGCTCCCTTATTTGTTCCGAATACTTTGTATGTATGGTCGTCAGCGTCAAATGGGCTTCCCCATCCGATCAGGAATGCCATCTGTCCTGCCCAGTCTGTCTGTGCAGGGATCTCTACTGATACATCCATGCCGATTTCTTTCAGTTCCTGTGCTGCGATCTGAGCCATATCAATACGTACCTGATCTCCTGCACTTACGCTGATCACAAATCCCACTTTTTCACCGTCACGATAATAGAATCCGTCATCACCCATCTCGCATCCTGCAGCTTCCAGAATTTCTTTTGCTTTTTCAGGATTGTAATCATAATGCTCTACATCTTCATAATTGTAGATATTTCTCTGAAGAGGTCCATAAGCCGGCATTCCCTGTCCAAGGATAACTGCGTCGATGATCGCCTGACGGTCAAGCCCATAGCATACTGCCGGGATCAGATCACGGTTTTTCTGCCAGTATTCATTTCCAAAGTTGAACATGATTCCACGATAGTCAGAAGTCTTCATATCGTAGCATGTATATGCCTCATCATCAGCAAAAGCAGCTGCATCCTTTGGTGTTAATAATGCCAGATCAAGTTCTCCGGATTTTAACTGAAGTGCTTTCGCATTGTCATCCGGTACGATCTTGAATACAATTTTATCGATGGAAGGCTCACCCTTGAAATAATCTTCATTCTTAACCAGTGTAATCGCCTGTCCCTCATCCCAGGATTCAATCTTGTATGGACCTGTTCCTACCGGATTACGGAAGAAATCTGAAGTCTGCATATCTTCTCCCTCAAGCAGATGCTTAGGAAGAACCGCCATTGTCATATAGTCAAGGAATGCAACGTTTTTGTCCTCAAGCTTGAACGCAACCGTATGATCATCAATAACATTGATCTCTTCTACGTCCTCGTAGTTGGGTGCATTCTCAGAACCGTTTTCCGGATCCATGATCGCTTCAATAGTAAATTTAACATCCTCTGCTGTCACAGGTTCACCGTCCTGCCACTTGGCATCTTCTGCCATATGGAATGTATAAGTATTGGTTTCATCATCAAAATCCCAGCTCTCTGCCAGTCCCGGAACTACCTGATTATCTCCGTCATGTGCAGTTAAACCGTTGAAGATCAGAATATTGATCTCTCCATGTTCATCCATAGCAGGATTGATCCTGGTATAATCTCCGCTTCCGTATACCAGTGTTGTTTCTTCCTCTGCCAGTACAGGCACTGTTGTTCCGGCACTGACCAGTGATACAGTCAGAAGCACTCCGG
The DNA here is from genome assembly GCF_020593585.1 of Blautia sp. DFI.6.71. NCBI lineage: Bacteria > Bacillati > Bacillota > Clostridia > Lachnospirales > Lachnospiraceae > Blautia > Blautia sp. DFI.6.71. The sequence goes on along the minus strand of NZ_JAJDMJ010000016.1, from coordinate 38,517 downwards.
CCATTGTCAATAAACCCTTTTTCATTTCATGTTCCCTCGCTTTTTCTTTATTGGTAACTGACTTTTATGATATCAGACAATTCTGACATCAGTAAGCCCTGCGGGGGGATATTGACATATTCCTTTTTGTGCCTTATATATGCCATATATGGCATACCTGCAACAGTATCATTACTCTCCATCGCAGTGCGATCCTGCCCGGAGTGTTATTTATGTTATAGGAACATTACAGAGTAATTTCCTATAACATAAATAACACTCCGCCTTTAGTATTTCACTAAAAGCGAAGTGTCCTGATATTAATATAATTTTGCACCAGCCGGAATATGGTCATCTACCATCAGAAGATGAAGTTTTTCTTCGCCCTCTTCTTCATGGATTGCACTAAGTAACATTCCACAAGATTCAATTCCCATCATTGCTCTAGGTGGCAGATTTGTGATAGCTATAAGTGTCTTACCTACCAGTTCTTCTGGTTCGTAGAATGCGTGAATACCGCTTAAAATGGTACGTTCTACGCCTGTTCCATCATCCAGAGTAAACTGTAAAAGTTTCTTTGACTTCGGCACTGCGACACACTCTTTTACCTTTACTGCACGGAAATCGGACTTGCTGAAAGTCTCAAAATCTACCTCATCTTTGAACAATGGTTCGATTTCTACCTTTGAAAAATCAATCTTCTCAACTGGCTTTTCTGAAACCGTTTTAGCCTGCGCAACGTTGTTTGCTTCGTTCTTAGCAGCTCCCTGTGACTTCATTGTCGGGAACAGCAGTACGTCACGGATTGCCTGGCTGTCTGTAAGCAGCATAACCAGACGATCAATTCCGTATCCGATACCACCTGTAGGCGGCATACCGATCTCCAGTGCATTCAGGAAGTCTTCATCTGTGTGGTTTGCTTCCTCATCTCCTGCGTCAGCAAGAGCATCCTGTGCTTTGAAACGCTCTCTCTGGTCAATCGGGTCATTGAGCTCGGAATATGCGTTACACATTTCCCATGTATTAATGAACAGCTCGAAACGCTCTACCTTATTCGGATCAGAAGGTTTCTTCTTTGTCAGCGGAGAAATCTCAATCGGATGATCCATGATAAATGTTGGCTGGATCAGTTCTTTTTCACAGTATTCCTCGAAGAACAGGTTGATGATATCACCCTTCTTATGACGTTCTTCATATTCAATATGATGCTCATCTGCAAGCTTCTTAGCTGCTTCATCATCTGCAACTTCATCAAAGTCAATTCCTGCATATTTCTTGATCGCATCATTCATGGTCAGACGTTCAAAAGGTTTGCTGAGGTCGATCTCGATACCATTGTAGGAAATCTTCGCAGAACCACAAACCTTCTCTGCCAGATAACGGAACATAGACTCAGTCAGTTCCATCATGCCTTCATAATCTGTATATGCCTGATAAAGCTCCATCAGAGTAAACTCCGGATTATGACGGGTATCTACACCTTCATTACGGAATACACGTCCGATCTCATAAACTCTCTCAAGACCACCAACAATCAGTCTCTTCAGATAAAGCTCAAGAGAAATACGAAGCTTAACATCTTCGTTCAGTGCATTATAATGAGTTTCAAACGGTCTTGCTGCAGCACCGCCTGCATTTGCAACCAGCATCGGAGTTTCCACTTCCATGAAGTCACGGTCTGCAAGGAAGTTACGGATTTCTTTCAGAATCTGGGAACGTTTGATAAATACGTTCTTGCTGTCCTGATTCATGATAAGGTCTACATATCTCTGACGATAACGCATATCTGTATCTGTCAGTCCATGGAATTTCTCAGGAAGAATCTGTAAGCTCTTGGAAAGAAGAGTCATGCTTTCTGCATGGATAGAAATCTCACCTGTTCTTGTTCTGAATGCAAAACCTTCCAGTCCGAAGATATCACCGATATCGGATTTCTTAAAATCTGCATAAGAATCTGCTCCGATCGCATCTCTTGCTACATATACCTGAATATTTCCCTGTAAATCCTGGATATTGCAGAAAGAAGCCTTACCCATAACTCTCTTGAACATCATACGGCCTGCGATCGCTACGTGGATCGGGCTTGCGTCCATGATTTCTCTTCTCTCTTCATAATCTTTCTTAACAGCTTCCTTTGCCTGTTCTTCATCAAGACCTGTTACATCTACTTCTGCACGATCTTTGAGAAGTTCTGCCTCATGTGCTTCATAAAGACTCTTCACTTCCATTGAGTGATGAGTCTGGTTAAACTTTGTGATCTGAAATGGGTCTTTTCCATTAGCCTGAAGATCTGCCAGTTTATCGCGACGTACCTTCAGTAACTGGTTTAAATCCTGTTCCTGCTTCTGCTGTGCCACCTTGGTTCCTCCTTATATACTTGTATAATTATTATTTGTTCGTAACTGTTCAGTACCTTCACAGTTACGAGCCAAAATGCATTAAAAATCACCTGCGGTGATGGCATTTTGGCTTGTATGTCTCGGGATTTTGGTACTTACGTGCCAAAACACCTCGCGGGATAGTAGACTACTGAATAGTTACATTTATTCTACATTTCCATGTGATATCAGATGTAACAGAAGATTCCATTCAACAGAATCCTGTATTTTCAAATATCAATTTATCAGATATACAGACAAAAATAAGAAATAACAAACTTCTTATTGTCTTCTTATTATCTGCTTATATAGTCAGAGAAAGGTGCGCGTTATGCCTTTGCATGATAAATCTCTACGCGCACCTCAGTCATCTGTCTCTTATACGTTTCTCTGGATCTCCAGAACTTTGTATTTCATGATTCCTGCCGGCATCTCTACTTCTACTACATCGCCTGTATGCGCACCGATAAGTGCTTTTCCTACGGGAGATTCGTTGGAGATTTTGCCTTCAAGGCTGTTAGCCTCTGTGGAACCTACGATCTTCAGCTCGATGTCTTCTTCGAATTCAAAATCGTGTACTTTAACCTTACATCCAACGCTGATCTTGTCCAGATCTACTTCGTCCTCTACAACAACTTCAGCATTCTTTAAGATCTTCTCGATTTCTTCGATACGTGCTTCAATGTCTCTCTGTTCGTCTTTCGCTGCATCGTATTCCGCATTCTCAGATAAGTCGCCCTGTTCTCTGGCTTCCTTAATTTTCTCTGCTACTTCTTTTCTCTTTACTACCTTTAAATCATGCAGCTCTTCTTCTAATTTTTTAAGTCCTGCATAAGTTAGTAAGTTTTTCTTTTCTTCCATAATAACCTTACTCCCTTTCAACATCCGGTATAGTCTTCTGCGTTTCTTTTCGCCCCGGATCACTACATGGATTTATGTGCTTCCTGATACATCATACCTGAAAAAGGGCAGACTTATTCTAGGATATTCACAATTTCTGTATTATACAAAAAAGCACCCGGATTGTCAAGCATTCCGAGCGCCTTTGCTATTGTTTATATTTCTCATTTCACATGGTTTTAACTTTTATGCTAATCTTGATAAAAGCGCCTCCAGCGCTTCATAACTTTCTATGGTGTTTGACTCTCTTCTGAGCCCTGCGCTGTGACGCATGCCTGCAGTATACCAGGCAACGTGTTTACGCATCTCACGTATTCCTACGAATTCCCCTTTTAATTCAATCTGTTTTCTGGCATGACGCAGGATCATTTCACGTATTTCCTCTACAGACGGACGTTCCAACAGTTCTCCTGTCCGGAAATAATGATTCAGTTCGCGGAACAACCAGGGATTTCCCCTTACTGCACGTCCCACCATAACAGCATCACATCCGGTCTGTTTTACCAGTGCTTCTGCTTTCAGCGGAGAATCTACATCTCCGTTTCCAATTACAGGAATGGTAATCGCTTCTTTTACCCTGCGGATCGTATCCCAGTCTGCAGTGCCGGAATAGTACTGCTGTCTGGTGCGCCCATGCACTGCAAGTGCTGCTGCTCCCGCATCCTCAATACGTTTCGCGATTTCAACAATATCTACCGGTTCATTCTCAAATCCGATTCGCACCTTGACAGTCAACGGTTTACTGATTGCAGATGATACTTTTCGAACGATCTCTTCAATCAGATTCGGGTTCTTCAACAATGCAGATCCCTCACCGTTATTGACAACCTTCGGCACAGGGCATCCCATATTGATGTCCAGGATATCGAAATCTCTGTCCTCAATGGATTTCGCAACCTCTGCCATAAGATCCGGTTCACTGCCAAAAAGCTGCATGGAAACCGGGTGCTCACATGGATCAATCTCCATCAGGGCAATGGTGTTCTTATTGTGAAAAGAAATCGCTTTTGCACTGATCATTTCCATACAGATCAGTCCGGCCCCCTGCTCTTTACAGAGCGTTCGAAATGGCAGGTCTGTGACACCTGCCATTGGTGCAAGAACAAACGGATTATCAATCTGTACGTTTCCTATTTTCCACTGCATCTCCATGAATGGTTCTCTTGCCCGTACCGGCTCATTCCTTGTCTGCATGGATTCAGTCCTCACTGCCCGATGTTTTCTTCAGTTCTTCTTCCGGGATGTCTCCGAGAAAGAATACTTTATAATACATTTCCAGAGATTCCAGAAGTTCTTTCTTGTCCTGCTGAAGCTGTTTGATCTTCAGTCCGCTTCCGATCTCATCGTAGCGGGCATCTGCTTCCAGAGCTTCTGTTTTAAACTGAAGTCTGCCGTTTTCGTCAAATTCCAGAGTCAGGATTCCTCCTACATCCTCTGTGTAAAGAACACACATGATCTGAAGTTCTTTCTTCACATGATCCGGAAGTGCATTGAAATCCTGATTAAAATAAAATTTCTTCTCATAGGCACTTGCGCCGCAGAGAGTAATGTTGTCCTGATACATAAATTACTGTTTCCCTCTTTCGAAATTATTCAGAATCTTTATACATAGCTGTAAAGCCCACGCACTGAAACCTCTCCTGCGCTGACTTTCACAACTTCTTTATTCTGCCTTTCCACAAGCAGTTCACCTTTTTCATCAATCCCCCTGCAGATTCCTTCGAAACTTCTGTCACCATCGATCACTCTGACCGGCTGGTTCAGATTTGCAAGGATTCTGTGGTAATCATCCAGCAGATGAGTAAAATCACAGGTCTGGATAAATTTCTCATAGTTGATCTCGAAATATTTCATCACCTGTGCAATCACCTGATTTCTGTCATATTCATGACCGCCCTCCAGAATCAGTGAAGTCGCTTTGTCCTGCATTTCTTCCGGAAATTCTTTCAGGTTTACATTGATTCCTACTCCGATGAGAACATAATTGATCTTCACACCATTTGTTCCCATCTCGGTCAGGATACCACAGATTTTCTTCTTAGAGATCACAATATCATTGGGCCATTTAATACTTACGTTAAACCCCAGTTCCTCTGCTGCCTGTGCCACTGCCATTCCCATAACCAGTGTCAGCATAGACGCATACTGCGGTGAAAATTCCGGACGTAAGAGCAGTGTCATCATAATAGAGCTGCCCTCCGGCGCTTCCCATCTTCTGTCAAAACGCCCTCTTCCCGCAGACTGAAATTCCGCAACTGCCAGAGTTCCATGCTCTGCACCATCTTTTGCCAGACGCTTGATCCATGAATTGGTAGAATCTGTTTCTTTTGCAAAATGGACGGTTTTGCCCGCCCATTTTGTGTCTATCGCCTGTGAAATTGTTTCTTCATTATACAGATGTGCCATTATTTGTTCTCCGGCTCTCCTAATGTTGCTACCATAACAGCTTTGATGGTATGCATACGGTTCTCTGCCTCATCAAATACTTTGGACTGCTCAGATTCAAATACTTCGTCTGTTACTTCCATGTCTGTCAGATTGAATCTCTCGCCCATTTCCTTGCCGATCTTTGTCTTAAGGTCATGGAATGCAGGCAGACAGTGAAGGAAGATTGCTTTCTCTCCTGCGTTCTTCATAACATCCTTTGTTACTTTATAAGGTGTCAGATCATGGATTCTCTCTGTCCATACCTCATCCGGCTCACCCATAGATACCCATACGTCTGTATAGATAACGTCTGCATCCTTTGTTCCTTCCTGAACATCCTCTGTCAGAGTGATGCTTCCGCCGGATGCTTTTGCATATTCCTCGCACTGAGCAACTAACTCTGCATTCGGGAAATATTTCTTAGTTGTGCAGGCTACGAAATGCATGCCAAGTTTTGTGCAGGCAATCATCAGGGAATTACCCATATTGTAACGGGCATCACCCATGTATACAAGCTTACGTCCTTTTAAATCTCCGAAATGCTCACGGATTGTCAGCATATCAGCGATCATCTGTGTCGGATGATATTCGTTCGTAAGGCCATTCCATACCGGAACACCTGCATGTTTTGCAAGCTCTTCTACGACTTCCTGACCAAATCCACGATATTCGATACCATCATACATTCTTCCCAGAACTCTTGCTGTATCTGCAATGCTTTCTTTCTTACCGATCTGAGAACCTGTCGGATCCAGGTATGTGCTTCCCATTCCAAGATCATGGGCAGCTACCTCAAAAGAGCAGCGGGTTCTTGTACTTGTTTTTTCAAAAATAAGTGCAATATTTTTGCCTCTGTAATATTCGTGAAGCTCGCCGGCTTTCTTCTTTGCTTTAAGTTCTGCGGATAAATCAATAAGATATGTGATCTCCTCCGGTGTAAAGTCTTTCAGTGTCAGAAAGTTTCTTCCTTTTAAGTTCATAATAATTCTCTCCCCGATGTCATTTATTCTCTTTTGTTATTTATCTGTCTCCGCTTTTGGATCAGTGACGATCTCTTTCAGAGAACTTGCCAGACCTGCGATTCCCTGAATATCCGACGGAATAATGATCTTGGTTGCCTTACCGTCTGCTGCCCTGGCAAATGCTTCCAGACTCTTCAGTGTCAGAACTGCCTCATCTGCTCCTGCCTCTCTGATCATGCGGATACCCTCTGCATTGGCATTCTGAACTTTCAGAACTGCCTCAGCCTGTCCTTCTGCCTCCTTGATCATACGCTCTTTCTGAGCCTCTGCGCGGAGGATTGCTGCCTGTTTCTCAGCTTCTGCATCCAGAATTGCAGACTGTTTCTTACCTTCTGCAACAAGGATCGTAGATTTCTTCTGACCTTCTGCGATCAGGATTGCTTCACGACGTTCACGCTCAGCTTTCATCTGTTTCTCCATTGCATCCTGAATAGCTGCCGGAGGAATAATGTTCTTCAGTTCCACACGATTGACCTTGATTCCCCATGGATCAGTAGCTTCATCAAGAGAAGCTCTCATCTTGGTATTGATTGTCTCACGTGATGTAAGTGTCTCATCCAGTTCCATGTCACCGATAATATTTCTTAAGGTTGTTGCGGACAGATTCTCGATTGCCATGATCGGATTCTCCACACCGTAAGTATAAAGCTTCGGATCTGTGATCTGAAAGAATACGACAGTATCGATCTGCATGGTTACGTTATCCTTTGTGATAACCGGCTGCGGTGGAAAATCCACTACCTGTTCCTTCAGATTTACCTTTCTGGCTACTCGTTCAATAAACGGAACCTTGAAGTGAATTCCTGTACTCCAGGTCGCCTGATAAGCTCCCAGACGCTCCAGGATTACTGCATATGCCTGTGGTACAATGCGGACGCAGGATGCAAGAACCCATACCGCAATAACGATAATAACTATCAGAAAAACCACGCCCATAACTAATCCTCCTTATTCTGTTTTACGATAAGTTTCACACCTCGGATCTCTTCGATCGTTACAACGGTGCCTTCGCCGATTTTTTCGTCATCAGCAGAACGTGCAGTCCATTCAATGTCATTGATACGAACCTGGCCTGTCTGCGCCAGATTGTCAATCTCCTGAATCACAACTGCTTTCTTTCCAATCAGACTGTTTGCATTGGTCTGTATGGTTTCTTTGTTGAAGTACTTCATTGCCAGTGGTCTGGTAAAGATGAGAAGTACCAATGAAACACACAGAAACAGCAATATCTGTACAGTGAGGTTCGCTCCTGCATAACATGCAATAGCAGCGGCCAGTGCGCCGCCGGCAAACCAGATGGTGGTCAGTCCTGCCGTAATTGCCTCTACAACAAGCAATAACGCAAGAATCCCAAGCCAGATCAAAGGCTGCATGAAACTCCTCCTTTCGTCTGCTATCGTCTCTGACGAGCAGCTTCATACATGAGAATTCCGGATGCCATGGCAGCATTCAGAGATTCTACTTTTCCACACATAGGAATCCGTATCAGACAATCAGCACTGTCTGCCGCTTCATCTGTCAGTCCTTTTCCCTCATTGCCGATCAGGAAAGCAGTTCCTCCTGTGTAGGATTCCTGATCATAAGAGTTCTTACCATGCAGATGCGCCGCAAATGTGCGGATATTTCTGTCTTTCAGTTCCTGTGCTAATGATACCACACTTTCCACATATAGGAAAGGCATTCTGTAGACAGAACCCATGGTTGATCGTATAACCTTCGGGTTTGTGATATCCACGCAGGTCTTTGTCAGAAGAACTCCGCTTACTCCGGCACCCTCTCCTGTACGGAGAATAGTTCCCGCATTTCCCGGATCCTGCAGATCTTCCAGAATCATAACCAGCGGATTTTTCCCGCCGAGAATATCTTCCATTATATAGGAAGGTTTCTTAAGCACTGTCATAATTCCCTGCGGCGTCTGCGTATCGCTCATCTGTCGAAAAACAGAATCTGTTACTATTTCATATGGAAGTTTCTCCACCTGAGCCATCAGTTCTGCATCACCGCTGAGAGCTTCTGATACATACACCTTCGAAATCCAATCCCTAGGTGCTTCGCCGAACATTTTTCTTCCTTCTGCAACAAAAAGCCCTTGTTCTCTGCGGGCTTTTGTTTTCTGGTTCAGCTGTATGATATTTTTTACCTGTCCGTTATTTACACTGGTGATCATATCTTATCCTCAATTTTCCGAAACCTTATTCAGGTCACTGTTTGCTCCTGCTGCAACAACTGTGCAGTCTGCCGGAAACACTTCATCCGGCGCCACATTCATATTCATCTTATCGCCATGCTTCAGACCGATCAGATTGATGTTATACTTTTCCCTGACCTTCAGCTCCCGAAGTGTTTTTCCTATCCATTCCCGCGGGATCTTAAATTCTGCCATACTGAAATCAGAAGAAAGCTCAAACATATCGACAAATCCACTGGAGAGAAGATTTCTTGCAACTCTGATACCCATGGAATGTTCAGGATAAATCACCTTATCTGCCCCTATTTTCTCCAGTATCCTGCCATGAAGAGAATTCATTGCCTTCGCCATGACAAAAGGAACTCCAAGTTCTTTCACCTGCATCGTTGCTGTAATACTGGCCTCCATATTCTCGGCTACTGCGATGACCGCAACATCTACGTTCTGAACTCCAAGCGATTCCAGAATTCCCGGATCACGCACATCTGCCTTGACAGCATAGGAAACTTTCTCTGCGATATCCTGCACATTATCATCTTTATCGTCAATGGCAAGTACATCGCAGTTCGCCTCTGCCAGAGTAAGGGCTACCGTCATCCCGAACTGCCCAAGACCGATCACTGCATAAGATTTGTTCTTCATTTTCTTCCTCATTTCTCTTTCTGAACATGTATTCGTTATCCTCTGCGAATATCCGCCTGACTGCCGAACCGTTACTATCCGATCATAATATCTTCTTCTGCCAGATGTGAATCTGCCGGCATTTTCTGTGCATGTACAGTCACTGCAGTTCCCAGAGTCAGCGGACCGATTCTTCCCAGATACATAGTCAGGATCACGATCCATTTGCCTGCTGTATTCAGGCAGGGTGTCAGCCCTCTGCTAAGTCCTACCGTTGCAACCGCAGATGTAATTTCATAAACAACATCTTCTATAGGTGCTTCCGGCATGGCTGCACACAACAGCATACTCATGAGAATAAGTACTGTAAGTACCATACCTGTCACTACGATGGCAGAACGGATATAGCTGTCTCTGATTCTCCTGTGGTGTACTTCCACATCCCGTTTTCCCTGAAGGTTGGATTTCAGACTCAGCAGAAGGACCGCAACTGTTGTTGTCTTAATTCCACCTGCTGTTCCCATAGGGGAACCGCCGATCAACATCAATATCAGGCACAGCATATAAGTTGCATTGGAAAATCTCTCCTGGCTTACAGTGAAAAATCCGGCTGTTCTTGTGGTAACTGACTGGAACAAAGATGCCATCCACTTCGTTCCCGGCGAATATGTCCCAATACTTTCCGGATTTCCATGATCAAACAGAAAGATCAGTACTGTACCGCCCACAACAAGTATCAGCGTCATCATCAACACGATCTTACTGTGAAGACGGAGATTTTTAAACACACGTCCCACAGGAAGTTTCCCTCTGATGACTCGTTTGATCTTATCCCAGATATCCCACCAGACCACAAATCCAAGTCCTGACATAATGATCAGTCCTACACTTGTAAAGTTTACGATCGGATCAGCAACATACTGAGCCAGGCTGTCCTCTCCCAACAGATCAATACCAGCATTACAGAATGCAGATACTGCCGTAAAAACAGAGTATCCCAGACCTTTTGCCAGACCGAACTGCGGAATAAATCGAACTGCATAACACACTGCACCGATTCCTTCTGCTCCAAACACACAGATCAGAACTTTCTTCACCAGCCTGACCATCCCACCCATTCTGTCCATATTATAGGACTCCTGGATAACACGTCGGTTCCTCAGCGATATTTTCTTTCTCAGACTTATAAAAATAATACTGCCCAGGGAAATCAGTCCCACACCTCCGATCTGGATCAGGACAAGAATAATAATCTTGCCTGCCAGAGTCCAGTGAGTTGCCGTAACAACTGTCACAAGCCCTGTTACACATATACTTGTGGTTGCGGTAAACATGGCATCTGTAAAAGATGTGTGGTATCCGGGTGCCGTACAAAACGGCAGCCACAGAAGTAATCCCCCTAAGATAATCACCCCCGCAAAACCGAGGGTAATTATCTGAGCAGTATTTAATTTATGCAGTCTGTTATATAACTGCATCTTTTTATTCATTTGTTATTTGTTGTTTTTATCATAGTTATGAGAAAGTGACTGGCATACTTCCCACTGATAGTCAGAGATACCTTTCTGCATAGCAAGTGCTTCATTGATATCGAAGTCTACGAATTCACCGTGACGATATCCGACAACGCGGCATGTCTTGCCTGCAATAAGAAGGTCTACAGCCAGAGCACCCATCATAGATGCATATACACGGTCTTTACATGTCGGGCTTCCACCACGCTGCATGTGTCCAAGGATTGTAGCACGTGTTTCGATACCTGTGGCAGCTTCGATACGTTTTGCCATTGCTTCAGAATGACCGATACCTTCTGCATTGATGATGATGTGATGCTTTTTGCCTTTCTTACGACTCTCGATAATGTTATTGATCAGCTTCTGCTCATCATAGTCATATTTCTCAGGAACCAGAACGTCCTCAGCACCGTTGGCAATACCGCACCACAGAGCAATATATCCTGCACCACGTCCCATAACCTCGATGATACTGCATCTCTCATGAGAAGTGGAAGTATCACGTACTTTATCAATTGCTTCCATTGCTGTGTTTACAGCTGTATCAAATCCGATGGTATATTCTGTACATGCAATGTCAAGGTCGATTGTTCCGGGAAGACCGATTGTATTGATTCCGAGATTCGCAAGCTTCTGAGCACCTGCGAAAGATCCGTCACCACCGATGACAACAAGTCCGTCAATTCCATGTTTTCTGCAGATCTCTGCTCCACGTTTCTGGCCTTCTTCTGTACGGAATTCTGCACAACGTGCTGTATAAAGGATTGTACCTCCACGCTCGATTGTATCAGATACATCTTTTGCGCTCATGTCAATAATCTCTTCGTTTAACAGACCATTGTATCCTTTCAGAATACCTTTTACATTTAATCCATTGCTTAAACCTCTTCTGACAACTGCACGAATTGCAGCATTCATTCCAGGTGCGTCACCACCGCTGGTAAGGACACCAATGGTTTTTATCTTGTTTTCTGCCATCTTTTCTTCCTCCATCTTCTGAATCTATCTCATTTTTACTATACACATATTCGGGTATAGTTTAGCGCATTTCTATAAGTTTTTCAATCCTCTTTCTACAACTTTAACATTGGTTTTACCATATTTTTCGTACATATAGTTCAGCCATGAGTCCTGAATTTGTGCATGATATCCAACCGGAAGCTTCTTTATGGCCTTTACGTCTTTCAGGTAGATCACAACAGCACTGTCACCCGGTGAACGTCTGAGGTCTGCAAGCAGTTCCTGAGATTGCTGTGTGTAGCTTTCTTTATTGTCAAACTGTATCCAGATTTCCCTTGGCATATTGTCAAAGGGACGGATTTTTTCAAGGATCAGTTTGCTGGCGCGATCGTCCTCTGCAGATACTCTGCCCTGAATAAATACTCTGCCTTCTTCATTTAGAAACTGCTGACTTTTCTCATAATCTCTGGGGAACACAACTACCTCCACTGTTCCTACCAGATCCTCCACTGTGAGGAATGCCATAACCTTATTATTCTTTGTATATTTGATGGTTTTATCCGTAATCATTCCACCGATAATTACTTTCTGACCATCCGTGACTTTCGGAAGATTTGTCTCCTCATCCTGCTGAAAATCCGAGGTTTTCGCAGAAATGGTTTTCTCCATCATTTCCCGGTAATTTTCCAGAGGATGACCACTGAGGTAGATTCCCAGAACTTCCTTCTCATATCCCAGAAGTTCCTCTTTTCCGAATTCCTCCACATCGGGCATACGGATTTCAAATTCTTTCTTGTCCTCCTCGCTTACCAGATCAAAAAGACTCATCTGTCCGGCCAGTGAATTCTTCTTCTCCTGACTGATGTTGTCGGAAATCTTCTGATAAACCAGCATTTTCTGGCGGCGGTTACCATCCAGGCAATCCAGTGCACCTGCTTTGATAAAGTTTTCTACTGCACGCTTATTCATCTGCGGAGAGTTTCGTTCCATAAAATCCTTCAGGGAACGATATTGTCCGTTCTCTTCCCTCTCTCTTACCAGGCTTTCAATAACCGGACGTCCCACACTCTTTATAGCGGACAGACCATATCGGATCGCACCGTTATCTACAGAGAATCCGTACATTCCACAGTTCACATCCGGCGGCAGGATCTTAATCCCCATCTGTCTGCAGACCAAAATATATTCTGCAACCTTATTTGGAAAATCAATAACCGATGTCATAAGTGCAGCCATAAATTCTACAGGATAATAGTACTTCAGATAGGCTGTCTGGTAGGAAACAACTGCATAGGCTGCTGCATGGGACTTATTAAAGGCATATTTGGCGAAATCAATCATTTCATCATAGATTTTATTTGCCGTTGCCTCATCAATTCCATTTGCAATACAGCCTGGAACTCCCTCTGCTTCATTTCCGTAAACAAAGTTCTGGCGCTCCTTTTCCATGACAGAGGCCTTCTTTTTGGACATTGCACGGCGCACCAGGTCGCTTCGGCCCAGAGTATAACCTGCCAGGTTACGAACGATCTGCATAACCTGTTCCTGATAGACAATACACCCATAAGTAGGCTTCAGGATCGGCTCCAGCTGAGGGCAGTCGTAACGGATGGTATCCGGACGGTTTTTGCCTCGGATATACTGAGGGATAAAATCCATGGGGCCCGGACGGTAAAGAGAAATTCCTGCGATCACATCTTCCAGACTCTGAGGCTTCAGTTCCTTCATGAAGTTTTTCATTCCCGCACTTTCAAGCTGAAATACACCATCAGAACGACCGGTGCCGAGGGAATCCAAAACCTTTTTATCATCATAATTAATCTTCTGCATGTCCAGAGTCACTCCTGCATCCTTCTGGATCAGCTTTACTGCATTCTGGATCACAGTCAGAGTACGAAGTCCCAGGAAGTCCATTTTTAAAAGTCCCAATTCTTCCAGTGTTGTCATGGTAAACTGAGTGACAATAGACCCGTCTGATGCTCTGGAAAGCGGTACATATTCTGATACGTCCTTCTGGCTGATAACAACACCTGCCGCATGCATGGAGGTATGTCTTGGAAGTCCCTCCAGACGTCTTGCCATATCGATCAGATAATGAATTTCATCCTGCTCTTCATATGCTTTTTTCAGCTCAGGGTTCATAGTAAGGGCTTTATCTATAGTAATATTTAATTCCTGCGGGATCATTTTCGCAATGGAATCCACCTGTGCATAAGGCATATCCAGTACACGGCCCACATCCCGGATCACACCACGGGCTGCCAGCGTACCAAAAGTAACGATCTGAACCACACAGTCATCCCCATATTTACGGCGGACATATTCAATAACCTCCTGCCTTCTTTCGAAGCAGAAGTCAACGTCAATATCAGGCATAGATACTCGTTCCGGATTCAGAAATCGCTCAAAGAGCAGATCATAACGAATAGGATCAAGCTGTGTTATGCCCAAGGTATAAGCAACCAGACTTCCCGCTGCAGAGCCACGTCCCGGTCCTACCATAATGTCATGATCGCGGGCATATTTGATAAAATCCCATACTATAAGGAAGTAATCCACGTAGCCCATATTTTTTATAGTAGATAATTCGTAATTCAGACGAGCTTTTAATTCCTCTGTAACCGGCTGATAACGTTCCTCCAGTCCCTCGAAGCATAGCTTGTTCAGATATTCCCAGGATGTAAGACCATCCGGCACATCGAATCTTGGAAGCTTGGTCACGCCAAATTCAATCTCAACATGACATCTCTGTGCAATCTTATGTGTATTCTCCAGAGCTTCCAGGGCATATGGAAAAAGTTCTGCCATTTCCTCAGGGGATTTCACATAATACTGGCCGCCCTCATAACGCATTCTGTCCTCGTCTGCCAGTTTCTTGTTTGTCTGCAGACAGAGAAGAATATCATGAGGATCAGCATCCTCCGCCCTTGTATAATGCACATCATTGGTTGTAACAAGGTCAATCCCTGTTTCTTCGTGCATACGGAGAAGTTCCTGATTTACCAGTCTCTGCGCAGGAATTCCATGATCCTGTAATTCCAGGAAGAAATTGCCTTTTCCAAAAATATCCTGATAACGAAGAGCTGCTGCCTTTGCATCCTCATACATGCCTCTCTGAAGATATCTGGCAACCTCACCTGCAAGGCAGGCACTTAAGGCAATAATCCCTTCATGGTACTCTTTTAATACCGCAAGATCTACTCGCGGTTTATAATAGAATCCTTCTGTAAAACCCTTGGACACAATTTTCATCAGATTTGCATAACCCTGATTATTCTCTGCCAGAAGAACCAGGTGGTAATATCTGTCTTCGCCGCTTCCTGCTTCACGGTCAAATCTGGAACCGGGAGCTACATATACCTCACATCCCAGAATCGGATTGATTCCCTCGGCTCTTGCTGCACGATAAAAATCAATCACACCATACATAACTCCATGATCTGTGATCGCCGCACTGTCCATGCCAAGTTCTTTGACACGGGCTACATATTCTTTTATCTTATTGGAACCATCCAGCAGACTGTATTCTGTATGGACGTGAAGATGTGTAAACTCCAACTCTATTTCTCTCCTGTTCTAATATCTGCAATTTTATCGCAGAATATTTTTATAAATTTAACTGAATCAGGTAAGTCCCATGCTTCAATTGCGAAAAGCAATAATCATTGGGTGGGGACTTGCTTGTCTGTTACTATTTCGCGTAGATTCTCTTATCCTTAATCTCTACTTTGCCTTCCTTCATCAGATGGCCAATGGCACGTTTAAATGCTCCCTTACTCAGACCAAATTCTCTCTGGATCACTTCTGGTGATGCCTTGTCATCAAATGGAAGAACACCTGCAAATTCATTGATCACTTCAAGGACATTCTCCGCATCCTCATTGATCTGAAGATATGCTTTCTGGCGATCTGTGACGTTCATTTTTCCGTCTTCTTTTACTTCGCTGACACGCAGCTCAAGGATCTTGCCCGGACGGTATTTTCCCTTGGCTTCTCTTGCAGGGATCAGTGCGGAATATTTATCATCAACTGCCACAAATACACCGAATCTGTCACTGATCTCATAAACACGGCCCTTCACCATATCTCCCACTACATAAGGAGTTCTGGTGGAAAGGTAATGATAAACCTTCATAGTTGCGCAGAGACGGCTGCTCTTGTCGATGTAAAGAGCTACCAGTACATCCTCTCCCTCTCTTACTTTCAGAGTCTGTTCATGATATGGAAGCAGAAGGTCTTTCTCCAGTCCCCAGTCAAGGAATGCACCGATTCTGGTCACCTGAGAGACTTTCAGAACTGCTGTCTGACCTACCTGAAGCTTCGGTTCTTTTGTTGTTGCAATAAGACGGTCCTGGGAATCCTTGTAGATAAATGCTTCAATGCTGTCGCCTTCTTTTGTTCCTTCCGGAACCTGTCTAGACGGAAGAAGGACACGGTTCTTTGCATCTGCCTGCATATCCTCACCCAGATATACACCAAAATCTACGGACTTTACTACTGTTAATTTCTGTTTTTTTCCTAACTCTATCATATAATCTCCATTTCTGTTGTGTTAATCAAGCGGATAAACTCATCCGCTACAATACGGAAGCTTTGTATTTCAGTATAACATAAATAATAAAGGCGGCACAATGCCGCCTTTATTATTTTTATTATCTTATTTTAGTCAGACAAATTGTTACTGTTCACTATGGATCAGGATGTATTTTATTCCAACTCGATTTCACATACACTCAGACAGATTCTTTATCGTTTATTATATATTCTGCATCCACTTGCATGCCAGTTCTATCCAGGACTGGCATTCTTTCTGTACACAGCCGCCGTCTTCGTGGCTTGTCTCTTCGTTTGCAAGACTTAAACCATGTCCGCCAACCGGATAAAGATGCATTTCTACCGGAATTTCAAATTTGCGCAACGCATTGAAGAACAACAGAGAATTCTCTACAGGAACACAATCATCTGTCACTGTATGCCACAGGAATGTGGTTGGTGTATCTTTAGATACCTGGAATTCCAGAGACTGTTCTTTTCTCTTATCAAGATCATTATAATCCTCTCCAAGCAAGCATTCAAAGGAACCTGTATGTGCAAACTCACCGGAAGTGATCACCGGATAACTTAAGATCATACCATTTGGTTTCACCATATCAGAAGTTACCCCAAGTGTCTGTGCAATAAAATCTTTCTTCCAGAAAACGCCAAGACTTGCTGCCAGATGACCACCTGCGGAAAAGCCCTGCAGAACAATTTTATTCGTATCAATATGAAACTCTGCAGCATTTTTTCTTAAAAAAGCAACAGACTTCGCAAGCTGCAAGAGTGCCAGTGGATATCTGGCAGGTTCTACGCTATAGCGCAGGATCACTGCATGATATCCCCTTACCAGATACTGCATGGCGATCGGTTCTGCTTCTCTGTCAGAAGTCATAGCATACCCGCCTCCCGGGCAGATCACAACTACCGGACGCTTTCTGTTGATATGCATTTCAATGGAATTATCCAGAAAATAAGTGTATAAATCTGCAGTTTCTTTATATCCGTCTACTGCAATTTCAATCTTCTTATAAATCATAAGTTCCTCCTGTATATTTCATCATTTTTTCCATTTCTACTCCCCATTCCGCTAATTTTTGGGGAATATTTACAGCTACTTTTCTCAGTTTTGTTTTGCCATCCTTTGCTGCCAGACGCTTATATAAATGTATATTTCCATCTGCATCAAGAACAATATAAAAACACTCTAAAATATGACCTGATCCTACAATTTCCCGTGTTGTATATATATATCCTGCTTTATTCTTTTTTCTTTTAGAAAAAACAATCCCTCTGCTTCTCCTGTCTCGGAAACTTGGAAAATAATCTTCACGTATAATTTCAAGTTCTTCCCATTTATACATTTTTTTGAAAAACAGATACGATATTTTGCAGCCTTCTTTACTTAATGTTACGACTTTTGAAGAGAAAAACAATAATGGTGCATCAATCAAAAACTCAAGAATCAATATTGGAATTCTTTCTCCCTCTTCAGCAGACAGCCCTGTCCAAATAAGCAGTACCGTAATAAGTATTACCATGGTTATCTGCAAAAAATCTCTGATCTTTATTACTTCTTGCTGATATTCTTTTAAATTTGTACAGTCTGCTCCTTTGCTTTGAATTTTTTTTCTTTGTTGCCTCCTCAATTCTATCATTTCATCATATTGTCTTTGTTTTTCTTCTTCTTTTATTCCCTCTCCTTTTTCTGCCTCCACTCCCCATTCCTTCATTTTTTCACGAACATTTACGTACATTTTTCTAATAACTTGCTTTTTTCCTTTTTCTAATTTATAAGAAAAAACATTGCCATGTTCATCAAAAGTAATGTAAAAACAATCTGAAAGCGGAAACGCACCAACGATCATCCTGGTAGTATATTTCTTTTTCTTCTTATTTACTGCATATTTGGAAAATAAAATCCCCTGATAACGTATGCTCCCTCCTTTACCATATGTATACCAGACATCCTCTCTGATAACAGCAAGCTCTTCCCATTTATAATTTCTCTTCCAAAACAGCCAGGATACCGTACAGCCTTCTCTGCTCAGCACAACAGTTCTCATATAATACAAGATTAACAGCAACATTAATATTTCCACACTAACAATTATAAATTCATATCCCTCTGTTCTTATTTCCTTTCTTTCCAGGAAAATCATCAGCATTCCTATGCCGAATACAAACGCTGATATAAATAATATCAGTATTATATGTGGATCTAATACTCTTATTTTTTCCTGCTGCTCTTTCATATGCATTTCCTCCGGTTGTCTGAAATCCTTACTGTTACTATTCCGGTATATCAACCTAATTTCTTGCATTTTCTTATGAGTTCATTATAAGGTAAATATATGTAATTGTTAAGGTGCAAAATAAAATGTTGCTGTCACGTTTACTGCAAATTAAACGAACCATACAATATTAAAGTTCAGCTGTTATTATCTTTCAAGGATCATGACATCTTTTGCATTCATGCTAACGGTCTGCCCTGAAACGTTCTCCTCCTTCGATAAAGTTGCAGAAAATTGCCCGGACTTTCTGCAATATGGCAGAAGAATTTTCCTTGTTTCTTCTGCTACAAAAAATCTCCCGGATAAGAGAAGCGCTTACTCTTATCCGGGAGATTTTTTATATCTTTAACAAGTTCATATCTTTTATTTTCAGATCAGCAATTATTTATTTCTCTGTCCATAATATGCATTTGCACCATGTTTTCTGAAGTAGTGCTTATCCTGCAGATCCTGTGGTGCAGGTTTTACCTGTGGATTGATCAGCTCACAGCGGGATGCCATCTTGGCAACTTCCTCAAGAACAACTGCATTATGTACTGCTTCATGAGCATCCTTGCCCCATGCAAATGGTCCATGGTTTTTGCAAAGTACTGCAGGTACTGCTTCATAATCTTTGTCCTTAAACAGGTCTACGATCAGAAGTCCTGTGTTTTTCTCATATTCTTCAAATTCCTTGCCTTCCAGGCAGCGTGCACATGGAACTTCACCATAAATATAATCTGCATGTGTGGTTCCATAACATGGGATTGATCTTCCGGCCTGTGCCCAGCTTGTTGCCCATGAAGAATGTGTATGTACAACTCCTCCGATATTCGGGAATGCTTTGTACAGTTCTACATGAGTTGCTGTATCAGAAGATGGATTGTATTTTCCTTCTACCTTATTTCCATTCAGGTCTACAACAACCATATCATCCGGTGTCAGCAGATCATAATCAACCCCACTTGGTTTGATGACAAAAAGTCCTGATTCTCTGTCGATTCCGCTTACATTTCCCCATGTAAATGTAACAAGTCCGTATTTTGGAAGATCCATGTTTGCTTTGTAAACTTCCTCTTTTAATTTCTCCAGCATGATTCGTACCTCTCCTTTTGCTTTTCAGATATTCTTTTACAACAGCTTTCAGATGTTCCGGCTTTTTTCTGCATATCCCACCCGGAAAATCTCTTAATATCTGTATTATAGCACTTGTACGGTACATGTACCAACTTGTATGTTGATTATTTTACTGTTTCTCATACAAAAACTCTTCAGGCAGACTTACCTTGAAATCTTTTGCAAGTGAACGGAAATTGTCCGGTGTAATAGTCTGAAGTTTATTTGGAGTCATAGAAAGAATCTTCACCAGGATCTCTGCAGATTTTTCTACCGTATGGAGCAGACCAAATGTCAGGTCAAAATCTTCACCTGAGCAGAACATTCCATGATGTGCCCAGATAACAACATCATATTTCTTCATTAATTCTGCTGTTTTTATGGCAATTTCTCTTCCACCCGGTACCATCCAGCCGACAACACCTACGCCGTCCGGGAATACAACCGGACACTCTGTAGCAGATTCCCATAACTCTCTTGTAAAGATCTTATCATCCAGTGGCAGAACAAATGTCAGAGCAATTGTATTTGTCGTATGTGCATGATAAATAACACGATGTTTTCCGTTTGTCAGTTTCTTCTTCACTTCATGATTCATCAGATGAGTCGGAAGCTCACTGGTAGGTCTGCCGCCCTCAACCAGGCCCCAGCGGATTCTGTAATTTGTTCCTGTCTCATCCAGTTCAATGATCGCAAGACATACTTCCGGATCCACGATAATATTTCTGAAATATTTACCGCTTCCCGTTACAAGGAAAAACTCTCCTGCTAATCCCGGAACCTCTACCCCGATCGGTATCCATTCTCCAGGTGCATTCAGACGGGGACGAATCATCTCTACTTCCTCCGGTTTCAGACGATAGCTTAAGTTTCCGCCGTTTCTCTCATGCCATCCCTGAAGATAACCGTCATTTGCCATTTTGATAAATCCCTGTACAAATTTAGATTCCAGAATTTTCATAATATATATCTCCTCCGCTTTTTTGTGGTTTTATGTTGTTTGTTTTTAACAATATATTGTTTCTTGTTGTTTATGAATGTATTATATATTGTTTCTTGTTGTTTGTAAATAATTTATTCAAAAAATCTCTCACAAAACCACACATCAATTCCGAAATATCTTTGTCAATTCTGTCCTGCTATTCATCCTGTTCAGAAGATTTTTACCGTTATTTTTGCTGAAATTCTATAATTGCGTATGCTTTTCCGTCTGTATCATCAAGCGATACAATCACCTTTCCTGTTTCTGCTTTTGCTTTCGGGCAGATTATATCTCCAAGTTTTGCCTGCATCTTATACTCTGCACGCATCTGGTATACTTTGAAATCTTCCGGCAGGAAATCTTCTGCCATACAGATATACTGACAGTTGTTTACATGATGATTAGTGTCAAGATGATGCTTCTGCACTGTGAACGATTCCTGTGAAGTCATGTCATCCGGAAGTTTGATTTTCCTCGGTGCATAATCCATTTCCAGCTTTTCGCCGAGTATGTAATTGTCTGTATCTGCAGGTGTCAATCTCACCGGAATCCCTGTACTGATGGCCAGATGTGTCCAGTTGGAGTTCGCCCAGGCAAGCTTCTTCCCATCCATTGTTTCTATGGTGAAATTACGCATACCCATGAATCCTTTGAAATCATAAGGTGCTGTCGTGATCCTGATTTCCGTTCCCATAGCAGGATATTCATCCACAATTACCTGCCAGGAAGAAAGAACCCACGCTCTGTCTCTTGCCTTCAGCACGTCTCCTCCAAGCCCGACCGACTCCGCATGAAATGTACAGCAATCCTGAAAATAGTTCAAAACACCCGGTAATGTCAGTTTGCCGTTCTCACCTGTCTCACTGTATCTGACTCTACTGTTAAAACTGTAATTCATTTTTTATGTCCTCTTTTCTTATGTCGCTATGATTTTTTAATATACTTCTTTTCTATTATTATAACAAGCCAAAAGTATAAGGCATAAAACAGTTTTTTATAAACTGCCCTATGCCTTATCTTTGTTCTACGTTATATTATTTACTGTAATTCTTTGCTACAAATGTGATCATTACCTTAAACAGATCCCCATCCAGGTATAGCTTAAACTCACCTCCCTGCAGCTCTGTCAGGCTCTTTGCGATAGAGAGTCCCAGTCCGCTTCCCTCTGTATTTCTCGCCACATCTCCTCTGATAAATCGTTCTGTCAGTTCATCCGCAGAGATATTCAAAGGCTGTGCTGAAATATTTTTCAGGGAAAAGGTTACTTTTTTATTTCTGTTGCTGATCTCTGCGTAAACTCTGGTGCCCTCCATTGCGTACTTCACAACATTGCCGAATACGTTTTCCAGGACACGCCACATTCTCTGACCGTCTGCGTAGATAATGGACGGTTCGTCTGTGAAATGTACCATCATAGTCAGGTTCTTCTCCTGGAATTTCTCTTCAAATTCTCCGATCACCTGCTGCACCATTTCCACAAAATCAATATCATTCATCTCCAGCTTAATGTTTCCGGTGCTTGCCTTGGATGCCTCTACCACATCCTCTGTGAGCACCTTCAGTCTCTGGGATTTCTCATCCAGGATGCGTAGATATTCCTGTATTTTCGGATCTGTCGGGTTCTCACGTTTCATCAGATCTACATAATTGATAATGGAAGTCAGAGGTGTTTTCAGGTCATGGGAAACATTTGTGATCAGCTCTGTCTGCATTCTTTCCTTTTTCAGGCTGTTCTCCACAGCAGCATCCAGACCACTGCCAATATTGTTGATATATTCTGCCATCACCTTCTGTTTTCCGGTAAGTGTATCTGTTTTGATCTTATACTGCAGTTCTCCATCGCTTATTTTCTTCAGACCATCCATAATACGATCCTGCCCGTCTGCTTTTCTGATGGCGAAAATCATAACAGCCACATCTACAGCCATCAATGCCAGCAGGAATACTCCTGCACCACTGAATACGCAGCCGATGATCAGGAACTGCAAAAATAAAAATGCACCTCCCACAAGCAGAACTTTTATTTTTTCTGCTGTATTTCTGGAAAAAGCTCTGGCAAAATCAGCAAGCTTCCCACTGCATTTTCCAATCCATTTCAGAACTTTTCTAATCATACTGTTTTTCCATAAGGTTCCTGCTTTTATTCTTCTTACCAGGCTGAGATATCCGATCAGAAACCATGCCATTGTATAAGTCCCACATATGAGACAGATAACAATCACTGTCACTACTGCATGACTGTAACCCAATGATGAGTTGGCGATCAAGGTTCCCGATATGATCGTTCCTGCCAGCCATATACCGATTACTGTTCCTGCCGCAATTTCTGTATACCATCTGTCAAATCCGTTGAGATGAATTTCTTCATCCTTTGGTTTCCTTCCTGCTGTCACAGTCAGCCACACCATACCGATCAGCCAGAGCACACTTCCGAAGATTGCTCCTGCCAGCATCGGAAACATAAGCTTTGAATATGTCTCATAGTTCTCTGCCTCATCAGCCATGGAATCTGCCACAGAAAATTTCGTATCAACCGAAACTGCAAATACAAAATCCTTTGTGTCAAAGCTCTGATCAATGGTATGATTCCACACCTGCAGATCTGCACCCGGAATATTTGTAACACACTCACTTAATTCCGGGTAAACAACTGCATATGCTTTTTCCTTAAATATTTTCTCAAGGTTCTGCTCCAGCTGTGCGTAACTGCTGTACGCTTTTTTATTTGTATAGATTGTCTGTGTTTCTTTATCTGCGAAAAGATATGTGAGGTTGGTACTCCCTTCGGTATAGTCTCCCACGCTGTGAAAGACGGATGCCAGTGATGTTTCATAATCATTGAACTGTTCATCTGACTGTATGGCACGGATGCAGTCCAGAAGTGTGAATAACTCCTTATATGCATCCTCCAGTCTCCCATTCCATTCCGTGCTTTTGTTTACCGCATCCAGGATATTCTCAGCTCCCTGTGGTGCAAATTTCTCGTCCAGCTGACTCAGTTCTACGAAAAAACATCCCGGATATTCTGTGTTTGTTCTGGTATCCGTAACGTTGCCGATATTCTCTGATTGTGAGGTATATCTGTAATAAAGTTCATCTGCTACGGTATCCAGTTTCTCGGACTCGGTCTTTGATTCGAAATCATCTTCTTCAAGAAAATCTGTATTGTAATTAATTTTCAGTGTTCCATCTGCCACCATCTTTTTAAAGTCAGTCCGATAAAAATAGTGGCTGGTTCCGTCAAAAGATTCACATCTTATGACCTGTGAATCTTCGTCATAAACACCTTCATAATAGTTTGCCTCCCAGTCTTTTCCCCACTCCAGAAGATCACTTACAGAGTACGCAAGCCCGGAAGTATTTTTCAGAGAAAGGTCTCTGATGGAATCACGGGTGTTTCCTTTTTCCTCAAATTCTGCCAGATCGATCACTGCCGATGAACCAGCATTTTTCAGATAGTTAATGTCATCCTGCGCTGCCAGACTGACCAGAATATCTGATCCTCTGTTGCTGACCTGTTTCTCAAATGCTTCTGATTCTGTGTAACTTTTGCCTCTGTCATCCAGGCGGATTCCAGTCTGATAGATCATCACAAACATAGCTACACAGACTGCTGCTGCAACTGCTGCCAGATGCGCGATCACGATCCAGATTGCCTTGACAGAACTGCTTCTGTATCCTTTTCCCTTCATAATGTTTGTCCCTTTCCTTTTTTATTTAATTTATTGCTTTGTCAAGCGGATATTCGCAATCCGCTTTGCTACTTGCTCATAACCAAATAACTGCTTCACAGTTTATCAGAATGTGCTTGCACACCTCCTGATACAAGCAAGTCCCCACCCACTGCTTATTGCTTTTCGCAATTGAAGCAGGGGACTTACTTGATTTGGTTAAATTTTTTCCACCTTATATCCAAGTCCCCACACAACCTTCAGGTATCTTGGCTCCCTTGGATTAATCTCAATTTTTTCTCTGATATGCCGGATATGCACTGCCACCGTATTATCTGCAGCAACTGCTTCCTCATTCCAGATATTTTCATAAATCTGATTAATAGAAAATACCCTTCCCTGATTCTTCATCAGAAGAAACAGGATATTGTACTCAATAGGTGTCAGCTTTACCACATCACCGTCTACCCTGACTTCCTTCAGATCATCGTTTATACTCAGACCTCCTGTCTCGTAGATATGAGCATTCTCCACAGGTATTGCTGCTCCCAGCCTTGTATATCTGCGAAGCTGTGATTTCACCCTCGCCACCAGTTCCAGCGGATTAAAAGGTTTTGTCACATAATCATCTGCTCCTACATTTAATCCAAGGATCTTATCTGCATCTTCTGATTTTGCAGAAAGAATAATGATCGGAAGAGGATTCTCTTCCCTTATCTTCAAAGTAGCCCGGATGCCATCCAACTTCGGCATCATAATATCTATGATCAGCAGATCCACCGGCTGACTGCGCAATACGTTAATCGCCTCCACACCGTCGTATGCCTTCAGGACCGTATAGCCTTCCTGCTCCAGATAAATACTGATTGCCTCTACAATGTCTTTATCATCATCACAGACCAGAATATTCGCCACTTTACACACCTCCCTCATCATCCGAAATGCCTGTCTGAAATCTCTCATTACAGACACTCCGGCTTCTTATTTTGTGTTTCTGCTATTAGAATAATCGAAGCATCTTAATATGAAAGGGACAAATTCTTAAGATTTTCTTATGATTATTCACTTTTCGCAGTCAAAATATCAGGCTGTTAATCTGTCACTTTTATCAGGCTCCTATTTTCATCCAATTCTTCTATTCGTTCTGCTGTATACATTTTTTATCTCATCTTTTCTCTTTTTCTGACAGTCAATAATAGACTGAAAATCATTATATCATTTCACATATATTACTTCTATAGAATATTCTCTTCTGTTTCCCATTTCCACACCCATCACTGTTTATTCCATTCTCCATAACTCACAACCAATCTATAGCAACCCTCGTAAATAATACTTCCATCAACGCACCAGGGGATCATCGTTATATGTTTTTTGGTATTTTATTAACAATCTTCATACATATCGCATAATTTTTTATTGATTTTGTACAATATTATTTATTTTTCGGCAAAACAATGCTACAATGTTTTATAAGATTAATGTACTGATTTATAACTGTTCAATGGTCTGATAACCGCAAAGCTACTGAACAGTTACACGTTTTTTTTCAACGAGGGAGGTATTCTTATGAATCTGGAAAACATGACAAAAATCTACGCCCGTGGTGACAGCCGCATTCAGCTGAAGGTAATTCCCGGACATTTCGTCACATCTCAGTCACATATCACTCACTATCTGGATCTTACAACTATGAAATCCAGAACTGCCGAGGCACAGAATATTGCTCACGAACTGGCTGCTAATTATGAAGTATCTACTCCTGTTGATACCATTATCTGTATGGACGGACTGGAAGTAATTGGCGCATATCTTTCTGAAGAACTTACCAAAGCCGGCATTTTTTCCCTGAATGCTCATCAGACGATCTACGTGATTACTCCTGAATCCAGCAATTCCGGACAGATTATCTTCCGTGATAATTTTCAGCCAATGATCAAGGGCAAAAATGTACTGATCCTCAATGGTTCGATTACCACAGGCTCTACTTTGTCCAAAGCAATCGAGAGCATTCTGTATTACGGAGGCACTATCAGAGGTATCGCAGCCATATTCAGCAGAGTAGACAGCGTGGCTTCTCTCCCTGTATATTCTATTTTTAACACCAAAGATATACCGGACTATCATTCCTATTCATCTACAAAATGTCCAATGTGTCAGAGGCAGCAGAAAATCGATGCCATTGTCAGCAGCTACGGATATTCAGCTCTGTAAATCTTCGAAGTATTTTATAAAGAAATTGTTACCAGAATTGATGACTTTGTCTGGGGACCGGTGATGCTGATCCTGTTGGTCGGAACCGGTATCTTCCTGACTGTGCGCACCAGATTTCTTACATGGCGTAACCTTGGCTATGCACTGAAAAGCACACTCAGCAAGGAAGCCCGCACCAAGAGCCGCGGACAGGGAGATGTATCCCCTTTTTCCGCACTGACAACCGCACTGGCAACCACCATCGGTACCGGAAATATCGTCGGTGTTGCCACAGCCATGGTTTCCGGTGGTCCCGGAGCTCTGGTATGGAACTTCTCCGATATCGCCAACGCACTGATGGCTATCCCGAACCAGATCTGCATGCTCCTGTTAAGCGGCGAGATTGCCAAAGATGTAAAAGAATTCCAGCCGGAGATTAAAAAATAGTTACCCACATCATTCTTTTTATCATCCTGAAGTAAAATGCAGCCAGAACCTTGTTCCATCAGGTTCTGGCTGCATTTTACAGAAATCTTGTACGCCGGGTACAAATAAACACTTACTTTATTGATGGCATACTTCCATATACTGTTTTACATCTGAAGCGATTGATATATATGGTGTTCCATATGGGATCCAGGTTGACTGAAAAGCATGATATACATCTGATTTTCCCGGCCATACTGTTCCTATCACATTATTATTTTCATCTAACTGATGAAACCAGGAACCATTTTTATAATCCAATACCTTATCATCCAGGTATCTCATAAACTCTTCATAATCTTTTGCATATTTCTGCTTATGAGTTATATGCCATAAGACTGCTGATGTATTGATTGCCTCTGCCAATGTCCAATGCATTCTGTCATGAACAACAGGTTTTCCATCCCAGTCAGTCGTATACACAATTCCAGGATTTCCATCCACATTCCAGGAATCTTCAACTGCTCTGTTGTAGAGTTTCTCTGCAGCTTTTAAATATACTTCTGCAGAATCAGGGGTATCTTTATAAGAAGAATATGCCCACTGCACGATCAATCTGGCCCACTCAATTCCATGGCCCGGTGTTGCTCCATAAGGTTTAAAACGATCAGCAGGACATTCTTTATTGCAATCAAGATCAGCTTTCCATTCCTTTGTAAAATGTTCAGGTATTCTCCAGTCATTTGCGCTTGCCCATCCAATAACATGATCTATAATTCTTCCTGCACGTATTCTGTACTTTTCTTCTTTTATTGCATCTGCTACTGCCAGAAACGCTTCTACTGTATGCATATTTGCATTAAGACCGCGATAATCATCAAGAACTGTAAATTCTGTATTCCAGGTATCATAAGTAAGTCCCTGTTTCTCATCCCAGAACCGTTTATCAAATAATTCCAATGCATCTTTAAGCAGAGTTTCTGCATCTTTTTCTCCTGCCAGCAAAGCAGAAGAAGCAGCCAGAAGAACAAATGCATGAGCATAACACTGTTTATCTGGCAGGAATTTATTATCCGGTGTAATTCCCGGATACCATCCTCCATTTTCACGATCTTTCAGTTCTTCCAGTAATCCATGTACAGCACCATGTACCAGTGCCGGACTTTCTTTATCCCCAAGCATGATTCCCATACTATATACATGGACCATACGGCATGTGATCCATGTTTCTCTGTTTCTGTCTTTCCATGGTGTTCCATCATCCCCAAGGAAATAAGCACTTCCTCCCGGTGATAAAAATCCTTTTCCAAAATTTAAAAGATTTTTCTGCAATTCACCTAAGAACATTTTATTTTCTTCTGTATCTATCTGATATTTTTTACCCGAATTTTCCATCTTAATCTTACCTTTCACTTCCAAAAAATTTCAGTTTCTCTTATAGCACAAAAAAGCACCTCATACCGAGGTGCCTCATGTAGCAGGGCTACAAGGATTCGAACCTTGAACTGACGGAGTCAGAGTCCGTTGCCTTACCGTTTGGCGATAGCCCTTTATGTTTTGTTTTCGCTACTTCGTTCGCGACAATTGGTATTATATAATAGTCTTTCAAAAAATGCAACCCCTTTTTTGAAATTTTTTTAATTTTTTTTATTTTTCTTCAAAAACATGAAAATACCGCCTATTTCCCGGAGTTTTTTTATGTACTCTGGGAAAAATTATGCTATAATCAATAAAAACTTATTGCTGCTTCTGATATACTCTTTCTTAAATATAACAATTCTCGTAACTGGTGTGCCGACAGGTTGACGCAAGATTGTTTCAAGAATCAACTTGTCGGCACACTAGAAACTTGCTATAGAGACCAAAGCAGCAGGAAATCTTAATAATAATTTCTCCAGACTATATATTATGATACTGAGGTCAAAAGCTATTCAGCCCTGGCCTGATATCTGTAAATTGCGATAAACAGTTACACCCGAGATATTATTATGAACCCAAAAGGAGAGCTATATATGAGAGCTAATAATCTTACTCTGCTCACAGACCTTTATGAACTTACTATGATGCAGGGCTATTTTAAGAACCCAACAAACCAGACTGTTATCTTCGATATGTTTTACCGTACCAATCCATGCGGAGGTGCATTTGCCATCACTGCCGGACTGGAACAGATGATTGAATATATTGAGAATCTTAAATTCACAGATGAAGATATCGAATACCTCAGAAGCCTGAATATTTTTGAAGAGGACTTCCTTGAATATTTAAGCAACTTCCGTTTTACAGGTGATATCTATGCAATTCCTGAGGGAACAGTTGTCTTCCCAAGAGAACCGCTTGTCAAAGTTGTAGCACCTATCATGGAAGCTCAGCTTGTAGAGACAGCAATCCTGAATATCATCAATCACCAGAGCCTCATTGCTACCAAAGCAGCCCGTGTTTGCTATGCTGCAAAAGGTGATGCGATCATGGAATTTGGTCTGCGTCGTGCCCAGGGACCGGATGCAGGTATCTTTGGCGCACGTGCCGCAGTCATCGGTGGATGTGCCGGTACTTCCTGTGTTCTCACAGGCAAAATGTTCGACGTACCGGTCCTTGGAACTCACGCACACAGCTGGATCATGAGCTTCCCGGATGAATATACCGCATTCAAAACCTATGCCAAACTTTATCCCAATGCCTGCACCTTACTGGTAGATACCTATGATGTCCTGAAATCCGGTGTTCCAAATGCAATTCGTGTATTTGAGGAAATGCGCGAAGAAGGTATTCCGCTTACCAAATACGGTATCCGTATCGACAGTGGTGATCTTGCCTACCTTTCCAAAGAAGCATATAAGATGCTTGCTGCTGCCGGATTTGACGATGCAGTTATTTCCGCTTCCAGCGATCTGGACGAATATCTCATTGAGAGCCTGAAGGCTCAGGATGCCAAGATTAATTCCTGGGGTGTCGGAACACGGCTGATCACCGCCAACGATAATCCTGCATTCGGCGGTGTATACAAACTTGCTGCTGTCAAAGATGCAGACAGTACCGAATTTACACCTAAGATCAAGCTTTCCGAAAACACAGAGAAAGTAACCAACCCTGGAAATAAAACCGTATATCGTCTCTATAATAAGAAAACCGGAAAAATCAGGGCAGATCTTATCTGCCTTGCTGATGAAAAGCTTGATGCAGACCAGAACATGGTTCTCTTTGATCCAATCGATACCTGGAAAAAGACAAAAGTTCTCGGCGGAACCTATGAAGTACGCGAACTTCTCGTTCCTGTCATCAGAGAAGGTAAACGGGTCTATGAATCTCCATCTGTTATGGAACTTCGCGAATACTGCCAGAAAGAGCAGAATACTCTCTGGGATGAATCCAGACGTTTCGTAAATCCTCAGAAAGTATATGTAGACCTTTCTCAGAAACTCTGGGATCTGAAAAAAGATCTTCTGGAAGAAATGAGTGAGAAAGCTCTCGACTGAGCATAAACTCAGATTAAGAGTAACAAAACAGACAAGTCCCCGGCTCCAACCGCAAAAATCAACAGGCAGTTGAAGCCGGGGACTTACTTGATTCAGTTAAAACATATGCTGACATCACAAATTTCGCTTTTAGTCCCAACTCTCATATTCGGTCCAAAAAGCCCTACACCGGATGTAACGATATTATGCATATTTCCTTTTTTCAGATAACCACAGGGATTTTCCCAGAAGAATCTGATCACAATATTTCCCGGAAATACCTGTCCGTCATGGGTATGTCCGCAGAGATCTACGTCCACACCTGTATCCGCCAGTTCCTGAAGTTCTCTCGGCTCATGATCGATAACCAACACTGGCAGTGACACATCCATACCCTCTGTGATTTCCTGCGGAGTCTTTCGTTTATCAATCCCCCGTCCCGGACGCTCATAATCCGGTCTTCCATACAGATAAAAAGAATCATCAATGAGCACATACTCATCTCTCAGAAGCGTAATCCCCGCTTTCTCCAGAAACTCATCCATCTCCGGGGTACTCTCTTTCTTTTCCTTACTGCCAAAGGTGAAGCCTGCCAGGATCTTTTCCTGAATATCATGATTTCCGTAACATGCATACACACCATACTTCGACCGAATTCCTCTCAATATCTCTGCCAGTTTTTCCGGATCATCCAGTGCCTCATATTCATTGTCAAAAATATCTCCTGCCACTACCACCAAATCCGGATTCTGCTCATTGATCTTCTCTGTCATCTGCTCCATCTGCTTGCATCCAATATTATATCCCAGATGAAGATCTGCGATCAGAACCACATTTAATTCCTTCATATTTCCTGCCTTTTTATCAACAGAAATATTGTACTTCGTTGTATGTATATTTCCGGCACTGAGCACTCCGTAAATACTGACTGTTGAAATGATCACCGCACAGACAGCTCCCACAACAGCAGTTCCCATATTACTGAAAAGCAATTCTCTCCCCGGAAAGGCAAAATTTCTAAGAGGATATTTCAGTAACAGTCTCAATCCATCCGCGATTCCCAGAGTCATAAGTGTATACATCAAAACACCGAGCCAGTAATTACTCAGAAGCTTCATAAATCTCCTGAATCCTGATGCAGGTGCCATAAATGCGATCAGTATACTAAACACTACAAATAAATATACAAGTCCAATCCCCCTGCACACCCACACATTCCGAAAAACCGTATGCAGTACCTGAAACCAGTGCAGGCTGCGAAGCAGGATATACACGCATACCAACAGATAAAACGGTGCCAGATATATTGCAGCCATATAATATGTCTCCTTTCCAACTCTCATTGCCATAACAATTTTATTACTATAACAATTCCAGAAAATCATAACTGCTTCTTATTATACAAAAAAGAATCCTCAGCCGCCACTATAAGCTGCTGAAGATTCTATTAATTTTACTGTTCCATCTGTCTTCCCAGAAATCCGCTTGCTGTTCTGATGAGCATCTTCTCTGATTCACCCATCACATCTCTTTCATTCTTTCCCAGTAAAAGAACCGAACCTACTGTATCTCCTGCACTGATAATAGGCTGCATGATCTGGGAATACAAAGGTTCTCTCTGTTCCTGAGTCACAGGTATCCTGCCTCTGTCATTTCCGTTGGCAAACACAGAGCTTCTCTCCGTAATTGCATCTTCCAGAGCTTTGCTGATAGGTTTTCCCATATATTCCCTGCTTCCCTGTCCCGCAGCAGCCACTACCTGATCGTGATCTGTGATACACGCTACCATCCCGCTTGACTGCGCCAGCGCCTCTGCATATTCCTTTGCAAAAACATTCAGTTCTCCGATAGGGGAATACTTTTTCAGAATAATCTCCCCCTCCCGGTCAGTAAAAATCTCCAGTGGTGTCCCCTCTTTTATCCGCAGCGTTTTTCTGATCTCCTTAGGAATGACCACACGCCCCAGATCATCTATGCGCCGAACAATTCCTGTCGCTTTCATGCACTTTTCTTCCTCCTGTTTTTCCTTTTATCGAAGTTTACTGTCTTTGTACCCTTCAGTTTCCATATCATGTGTTGTATGGTTATTATGTGGAAAAACAGGGAGAATATACATTTCTGTATTTACAAAAAATGCCATTTAACTGCAATCAAGCGGTTATTTCCCGGAAAGTAATTCCATCAGTTCCTCTTTTGTGAAGCTGCCTCCGTTAAGCCCTTCGCCCTCCAGGATCTGATCTGCCAGTTCACGTTTCTTTTCCTGCAGTTTCAAAATATTTTCTTCAATCGTATCCTTCACGATCAGCTTGTATACATTCACTACATTCTTCTGACCAATTCTGTGTGCTCTGTCCGTTGCCTGATTCTGCACTGCCAGATTCCACCATGGGTCAAAATGGATTACAATATCTGCTGCCGTCAGATTCAGACCGGTTCCTCCTGCCTTCAGAGAAATACAGAATACCTGTGTGTTATCTGTGTTAAAGTTCTCTACCATCTGTGCACGCTTCTCCTTACTTGTAGAACCAGTCAGCATATAGTAACTGATCTTCTCCTCTTCAAGGCGCTTCGCAAGATGGTCAAGCATTGTCGTAAACTGCGAAAACAACAGAATCTTATGTCCGCTCTCCACTGCATTACTGATCATATTCAGGCACATATCCACTTTTGCAGAATCAGCTTTATAATCTGCAAAAATAAGAGACGGATCACAACAGATCTGGCGCAATTTTGTCAGCTCTGCCAGAATTGTAATCTTTGAGGTCTTAAATTCTTCTTCGGACTGCTTATCCAGCATCAGCATCATCCGTTTCACATGTGCATCATAAAGCTTCTGCTGCTCTCCTGTTAGCTGTACAAACATATTCTCTTCCAGCTTATCCGGCAGATCTGTAAGCACTTCCTTCTTCAATCTTCGGAGTACAAACGGCCGGATCATTTTCTGCAGACGTTTCATTGCATCTTCATCTGAATTCTGAACTGCCGGAATTTCAACTTCTTCCCTGAACTTCTTATAACTGTAAAGGAAACCGGGCATCAGATAATCAAATATACTCCACAATTCACTCAGGCGGTTTTCCACCGGAGTTCCTGTAAGAGCCAGCCTGAAGTCTGCCTGAACCTCTTTTACTGCTTTCGCAGCCTGAGTGTTTGCATTCTTGATATACTGAGCTTCATCAATAATCTCACATCTGAACTTATATCCTTCATATTCGCTGATATCCCTTTTCAGCAAATCATAGGAAGTCAGAAGAATATCCTCAGAATCTGCTTCTGCCAGGATCTGTCTTCTCTCTGCTGCAGTCCCTGTCACCATCTTTGCTGTAAGCTCCGGTGCAAAACGTTGAATTTCACTGCTCCAGTTATATACCAATGATGCAGGAGCTATAATTAATGTATTTCTTTGCAGCTTTCCAGTTTGTCCATCTGCCTTCTTTCCATCAGCTTTCTGCGCCTCTGCTGCCTTGCACGCCTGTTCCACTGTCTCAATTTCACTCTGCATATTTAACATTGCAGTTTCTTTTACTGCTATATTTTCAACAACAGTATTCCTTCTTTCCAGAAATTCTGACAGTAGAAATGCAATCACCTGCAACGTTTTTCCAAGTCCCATATCATCTGCAAGTATTCCGCCGAATCCATTATAATTCAATGTCTTAATCCACAGAAATCCCCGTTTCTGATACTCCCGCAGAACTTTATCCAGGCTCTCCGGCACCTCAAAATCATTATCCTCAATGGTCTTCATATTTCTTACCAGCGACTTAAAAGATTTATCCTTTACTGCCGAAACAACCGGATTCTCTTTCAACTGTGCATCCAAATACAACGCACGGTACTTCTGTACTTCAATCTTATCCTGCTTCATCTGCTTATCCGTCAGCTGAAGCCCTGCCCTGAGTTCTTCCACTGTATCCAGACCCGAGTCTGCTGCATTTACAAAAGCTCCGTTTTTCAGACGATAGAACTTTTTCTTCTTATTATATCTGGAAAGAATGTCAATCAGTTCTTCCTTTGAAATATCTCCTGCTGTCATACTCAGCTCCAGCAGATTTCCACTCAGGGAAACACCTACTGTAACCTTTGGCGAATTCCGGACTTCAATCCGTCTCAGCGCATCAGAAATAAATACTTCTCCCACTGCCTGCAGTGCCTGAATTCCTTCTGTCAGAAATTCATATTCCATCTCTTCATCATCCGCAATTACCGCACACTGTTCAAATGGATTAAAAGCATTCGAATATTTATGAATCACATTTCTGACAACTGTTTCTCTATTCATATCCCTTGCTGCAATATCGTCCGTTGTATATAAAGAAAATTCCCTGTCTCCATACTTAACAGTCGCCTTACATGTAACCATATTTTCCTGCGGTGCATCCAGATAAAATCGAAACTCCGGTTTAACCATTCCATAATTTTCCGGATGAAATTCAACCATTCTGCATTTAAAAAACTTCTGGATCACCGGTAAAAGTTCCTGACAGAATGCCGGTACATCTTTATTTTCTATAAACGCTTTCTCACCGGGGATCAAAGACAAACTGTCCAGAAAATCCTTAACAGGTAAAAGCTCTTCTACATTCTCAATATAAATCTTTTTATCATAAAAGCAAATTTTATACTGTTCCGTATTTGCCGCACACGTAAATTTGCTTACCTTCAGTTCAATTCCCTGCTTTGCACCTGTTATGGTCATTTTTCTCGGAAGATGTTCTCTGGTTATTTCCCAGGTTGTGTTTCTGGTTCCTATGGATTCTCCCTGCAATGTCTTTCCTTCCATCAAAAGCAAAAATTCTGCCAGTTCATTTCCTGACAGCTCCAGATGCCTTACCTTTTCCAGAGTTCCCATATAGTATCCATAATAGGAAGAGGATCTGTGAAATTGCCTGTTGTTGTCTGCCCATTTACAGATAAATTTCGCAAGCGGTCTGGATTCCTCGGCAAAGGATTCTATTGTATGGACAAACTGAAGATTTTTCCCATATTTATAATCATCCTGATTTGCTATATGAACATCAAAGGAAAATGCATCCTTCAGTACGTACATTTTATTAATTCCTATTTTAAATTCTACTGTAAATGTTCTTCCGTCAAAATTAAAATATGGTTCCAGCCTTACTTTTCCATAAGTGCTTCCCTGAATCAGTGGAAGAGACTTCGCAACTGCCTGCTTCTGCAATAATGAAGCCAATTCCGGCGTGGTATGCATCTGCACTCCTTTTCTGATCGTATGGGTCAGACCACCTTTTACAATTTTTTCTACAGATTGTCCGTAATCATAACTATCCATATCATTTTCATAATCATTATATTGCAGAAGAACCGCTACACAATGTTTACAAAGTCCACCATATTCTGCATATGCCCGACATTCACAATAGCAGGTATCAACTTCATCATTCTCTGTATCGATTGATACATCTACTTCATAGATATTTCTTCCACTGCCTTTTACAGATGCAACAATTTCATCAAACGCACCCATATTTTTTACATCCATATCCAAAACTTTTCCTGTTGCATAAAGTTCTGCACCTTTACTGTATGATGAAGAATTTGCCATATATCTGATCTGAGTTTTTGAAATCATATTTCTATACCTTTCCTGATACAATTAAAAACTTTTTGTATCATTTTCCCGGTTAAACCTGAGTAAAAAAGAACCCCTTCACCAGGCAGTATCAATCTCTGCTTAAAGTGAAGGGATTTCCTCATCCATCGCTATTTATTTTACACGATAACCCTAGCAACTGCAAGACCATAAACTTTAAGTTTATCGCTTCCATTGCCATAAATCCAACTGATCTGGCCTTCCGGTACAGGAATATTTACAGCCTCTGTTCCGAAGTTCTGATAAATATAATATTTTTCATTTTCATTCTCTCTCACTGTGATCTCCAGTGCGTCCGGAATCTCTTCTTTGATTCCACAGGAAACGCCGCTGTCTTTCAGCACTTTTTCAAGGAAGTCTCCATAGAATTCTTTATCAGCATCTGCTGCCACATACCATGCCTTACCTTTGCCGTATTCATTCACTGTCAGGCAGGAATAGCCTTCATAGAAATCACTTCCGTAGGTCATTAAGGTACGTGCTCCGCGAAGCTCCACAAGATCACACAGATATTTGCATGTATAAGTCTTATCCAGTCCAAGTTCATTGCCTGCCACAGGAACAAAAGAATTCTCTTCCCAGTCATAGAGGCCGTCAATCTCTGTACTTCTGATTCCCAGCACATCCATCAGACCATGAGGAGTTCCTTCCAGATAACACCTGTCTGTGTCATCTGCAATTCCGGACCAGTAGCTTGTGATCAGTGTACCTCCGTTTTCCACAAACTCACGAACCTTTTCGGCAAAACCTTCCTTGAACATATAAACCATTGGCAGAGCCAATACTTTATATTTGTCCAGCTCACAGGTCATATCTATCACATCCACATTCACGCCCTGCTTACGGAAACCTCTGTAGAATTTCAGCATTGCTTCCAGATAATGAAGTCCTTTATTTCTCGGTCCCTGGCTGTCCTCCATTGCCCACTGGCTGTCCCAATCATAAAGCATGGCAGCCGAACTGTTCACAGTTGTTCCTGCCAGTTCTCTTATTTCTTTCAAAGTTTCTCCAACTCTGGAAACTTCTTTGAACACTCTTGTATCATTTCCACCGTAATGATCGATCACTGCTCCATGGAACTTCTCAGAAGCACCTCTGCTCTGACGGATCTGGAAATAGAGAGCACCCTCTCCGCCATGTGCGATCGCCTGCATGGACTGTGCAAAAAGCATTCCCGGTTTCTTTAATTTGCTCACACTCTGCCAGTTTGTAGAAGTCGGGCAGGATTCCATCTGGAAAAACGGCTTTCCTTTCAGAGAACGCATCAGGTCATGGCACATTCCATTGTCATAAGCTGTATCGATCACAGCCTCTTTATGCCATGTAGGATAGGTATCCCAGGAAACCACATCTATCTCTTTCGCAATCTTAAAATAATCTAAACCTCCAAAATAATGCATCAGGTTAGCAGTAGTCGGAAGTGTGCTTCCTCCCTCTCTCAGTGCTGCAATCTCATGATGAATGAAATCAGCAGTCTGATGAGTGACAAAGCGTTTCCAGTCCAGATTCAGTGCATGAAGCTGTGTCTCACCAATCTTAGACGGACTCTCAATCTGGTCAAAGCTGTTATAGGTATGACTCCAGAAAGTGGTACACCACTGATCATTCAGGTTTTCAATAGTCTGGTATTTCTCTTTCAACCAGTTACGAAATGCTTCCTGACACAATGGGCAGTGACATTCTCCGCCATATTCATTGGAAATATGCCACAGGATCACACCCGGATGTGTGGCAACCTCCTGTGCCAGCTTTTTGTTAATAATATGTACCTTCTCTCTGTAAACAGGAGAAGTATAACAATGATTATGTCTGAATCCAAATAACGCTCTGTGACGCGTTTCATCTACACGAAGTACCTCCGGATACTTATCTGCCATCCATTTTGGTCTTGCACCTGACGGTGTAGCCAAGATTGTAGAAATTCCTCTTTTATAAAGCTTATCAATGATTTCCTGCAGCCATTCAAAATGAAATACACCTTCTTCCGGTTCCAGTGTAGACCAGGAAAAAATCCCAAGGCTTACTACATTACAGCCAGACTCCTCCAACATATCAATATCTTTTGCCAGAATATCCGGCCTCTTTAACCACTGTTCCGGGTTGTAATCACCGCCATGGAGCAGTTTATCTGTTCTAAAGTCCATACTTGTTCTGCCACTCCAAATGTGTTTAAATATACCCAAACACATCGAGAAATTGAAGTCCTTACGAATACTTCTTACTGCTTCATTGTGTATGTTTTGACGATTGCAGGCAATACGC
>NZ_JAJDMJ010000158.1:0-475 GCF_020593585.1 Blautia sp. DFI.6.71 | reverse complement strand
CTAAGGACTGGGATTATGAACTGATCGATATGCTCGGTTATCCGAGAAAAATGTTTCAGAAGCTGATCATGCCCGGAACAGGCATCGGACATTTGTCAGATAAGATCAGAGAAGAAGTGGGCTTTGATCTGGAAGTGGTTGCACCTGCAACACATGATACAGGATCCGCTGTACTGGCAGTTCCTGCAAATGACGATGATTTTATCTACATCAGCTCCGGAACATGGTCACTGATGGGAATTGAGAGAAAAGAAGCTGACTGCTCTGAGAAGAGCTGTGAGATGAACTTCACAAATGAAGGCGGTTATGCAGGCCGTTTCCGTTACCTGAAGAATATCATGGGACTCTGGATGATCCAGTCTGTGCGTCATGAAGTAAATGATGCATACAGCTTTGCAGAAATCTGCGCAATGGCAGAGGAAGCAAAGGATTTCCCGTCAAGAGTAGACGCAAATGATGAGTGTTTCCTTTCTCC
>NZ_JAJDMJ010000157.1:0-480 GCF_020593585.1 Blautia sp. DFI.6.71 | reverse complement strand
CACCTGAAGTGCTTAACCTTGCCAGTAAGCGTAACTCGCCGGACCGTTCTACAAAAAGTACGCGGTCGCACATATAAAGTGCTTCCACAGCTTGTAGACACAGGGTTTCAGGTTCTCTTTCACTCCCCTCCCGGGGTCCTTTTCACCTTTCCTTCACAGTACTATGCGCTATCGGTCACTAAGTAGTATTTAGCCTTAGGGGGTGGTCCCCCTGATTTCCCACAAGGTTCCACGTGTCTCGTGGTACTCTGGATCCTGCTCAGTCAGCTCTGCTTTCACGTACGGGGCTTTCACCCTCTCCGGCCGGCTTTCCCAAAACCGTTCTGTTAACATCACTGAATCTTAAATGCAGTCCGTAACCCCGGAATGCACGCATTCCGGTTTAGGCTCCTCCGCGTTCGCTCGCCGCTACTTACGGAATCGAGTTTTCTTTCTTTTCCTCCGGGTACTTAGATGTTTCAGTTCCCCGGGTTCCC
This sequence comes from Blautia sp. DFI.6.71, assembly GCF_020593585.1. NCBI lineage: Bacteria > Bacillati > Bacillota > Clostridia > Lachnospirales > Lachnospiraceae > Blautia > Blautia sp. DFI.6.71. The sequence goes on along the minus strand of NZ_JAJDMJ010000157.1, from coordinate 4 downwards.
TTCC
>NZ_JAJDMJ010000156.1:0-519 GCF_020593585.1 Blautia sp. DFI.6.71 | reverse complement strand
GGGATATTCTGTTTTCGTAATTCTACGCCATAGCTGGATACGGTCTGCATCTCTTTTCCTCCAACAAATCATTTCTTCTGTCAGGCTTTTTTCTTTTCTTTTTCCTTTTGTCCTTCGATGTAGGCAAGCACCTGGTCTCTGCTCCTGTCACTGACCGTTATGGCACAGTAAGACGGATTCCACAGATGCCCACCCCACAGTTCCTTTTTTAACTCCGGATACGCAAGAAACATCTGGCGTGCAAGATTTCCTTTCATGATCTTGATCATATCTGAAATATAAAACTGAGGTTTACAGTCCACAAGCAAATGGATATGATCCGGCATCACCTCCATTGCCAGGATCTGAAATTTATATTCTTCTGCAAGATTCTGTAACATTTCTTTGCATTCTGTATCGATTCCGTTTTTTAAAACCTTTTTTCTGTATTTTGTACACCAGACAAGATGATACTGCAAGGAATAGACATATCCCCTACCATATGAAAGTTTGTTTTTATCTATATTAAATATATCTTTT
>NZ_JAJDMJ010000155.1:0-540 GCF_020593585.1 Blautia sp. DFI.6.71 | reverse complement strand
ATGAGATACTCTCATATCTCTTAACGTTTTGTATCAAGGATATTTGATTAACTTTTAATCAAATTTCATGTATGCAGTTTTCAAGGTACAATTTATATCAGGCTTAACACTTAACCTCACGGCTAAATTTTTATAAGCCAATGGGCTTAAGTGGACTCGAACCACCGACCTCACGCTTATCAGGCGTGCGCTCTAACCAGCTGAGCTATAAGCCCATCTTGAAATCTTTCGATTTCAGTGGAGATGAAGAGATTCGAACTCTCGACCCCCTGCTTGCAAGGCAGGTGCTCTCCCAACTGAGCTACATCCCCATTTGATCTGGCAGCCACCTGCTCTCCCACACCGTCTCCAGTGCAGTACCATCGGCCGCTTAGGTCTTAACCGTCGTGTTCGGGATGGGAACGGGTGTGTCCCCTAAGCGCATCACTACCAGAAATGTTGTTATTCAGTTTTCCTTGATAACTCAACAGTAAAACACATTCTACTCTACTTCTTCCTTAGAAAGGAGGTGATCCAGCCGCACCTTCCGATACGGCTACC
>NZ_JAJDMJ010000154.1:0-579 GCF_020593585.1 Blautia sp. DFI.6.71 | reverse complement strand
AAGACCTTTCCGTTACCGGAAGGGGTTTTAAAAGTTCTCTGATAAAATATCTTGCTCCGATATTATACGATGCCGACAGGTCACAGTTATATCTTTTTCCTGTCTGGAATACACAAAGACTGTGATTTTTCGGGTCACGGGACACACTTCCGGAGCCATCGTATGCAAGTCTGCTCGTATTCCATGCGCAGACTCTGGATACCCGCATTCCTTTTCTGTGTGCCTGATGCTCACAGCGTTTCTGGATATCCCGTTTTCTCCACAGATGCAGTTTCTGTTTTTTCTTTCCGGATATCTTTCCATGCATTTCCAGATACTCGAATACGATTACATCTGCATGGTTCTCTTCTGCATTTTTTACGATCGCACCTGCAATTTTTCTTCCCAGCTCTATGTTCAGGCGTTTCGTATATGCCCATCTTCCCCGTGACTGCGCAGAGCTGTGTTCCCTCTGGAATCTTCGGATTCGGCCCAGTGTGCGGTACATCCGGTCTTTTTCACTGGGATGATTGATAAATTTTCTCCCCAGGACAGTTCCGTCTGCCCGCATAATGGTACAGACCGCATCGGTATTGATTC
>NZ_JAJDMJ010000153.1:0-590 GCF_020593585.1 Blautia sp. DFI.6.71 | reverse complement strand
GTAGATATCGGAGCATCCAGCGGACGTCATATCCTTGGACATATGGAAAACGGAAAAATGGTTCTGGAAGAAATTTATCGTTTTGAGAATGGAATGGTAAAGAAAGACGGAGAACTCTGCTGGGAATTTGACCGTCTTTTCAAAGAGGTAGTAAATGGTCTGAAGAAATGTAAAGAAATCGGCAAGATTCCGGTAAGTATGGGCGTGGACACATGGGGCGTTGACTTCGTACTTCTGGACAAAAATGACAATGTTCTTGGAAATACAGTAGGATATCGTGACCACCGTACAGAGGGAATGGATAAAGAAGTTTATAAGGCAATTTCCCTGAAAGATCTCTATGCAAGAACAGGTATCCAGAAAGCTGATTATAATACGATCTATCAGCTGATGGCAGTGAAAAAGAAACATCCGGAATATCTGGAACAGGCGGAGACACTTCTTCATGTGCCGGATTATTTCCATTTCCTTCTTACAGGACAGAAAACCTGTGAGTACACAGAAGCTACGACAGGACAGCTTGTAAGCCCGATTACTAAGGACTGGGATTATGAACTGATCGATATGCTCGGTTATCCGAGAAAAATGTT
>NZ_JAJDMJ010000152.1:0-630 GCF_020593585.1 Blautia sp. DFI.6.71 | reverse complement strand
TGAATTGTCAACGAATCATGAAAGCTTATCTCAGCCTATAATGAAAATAGGATACTGACTCCACTACTTTTTTCACTTCTCTTTTTGCCTTACAATAGTCTTAGGCAGGATTAAGTTTGATTGCACCTTGGAGGATTTGCACCCCGTTTGTCAACGTAAATGATTTGCCCTTGAGCACAGCATATTGTCGCACCTTTTATGAATAGCACGAGTAGCAAAGTCCGTATTATCTCGGGCAAATCTCCTGCCAATTCTATAGTAAAGGAGTTGTTCTGTATGAAAGACCTTCTGGAAATTTCCTGTGGACTGGATGTCCACAAAGAAAAAATTGTTGCATGTATCCTGACTGGTCCTCTGGGCAAGCCAACCCGTTCTGAAATCCGTGAGTTTTCTACATTGATTCCGGATATGATAGCATTACGGAATTGGATCGTTTCTAAAAACTGCCATCATGTAGCTATGGAAAGCACCGGTATCTATTGGATGCCGATTTATGAAATACTGGAGGATGCTTTCTCTGGTGACATTACCCTGCTTGTTGTAAATGCACGCCATATGAAAAATGTTCCTGGCAAAAAGACCGATATGCGGGATTCCGAATGGATTTCCACCTTGCTTCGCGCCGGACTT
>NZ_JAJDMJ010000151.1:0-646 GCF_020593585.1 Blautia sp. DFI.6.71 | reverse complement strand
GTCGAGTAGACGCACCCCTTGCGGTCGTACGCCCCTCACAGAATCCGGACTTGCGGCTTTCCCGCATCCGGCTCTTTGCGAAACGAATCGTTCACATTTATCAATTATATACACTGACATATATTCGGGGTCTTACCAGTGGATAGCTGTTATCTATCATATTCAGAAATTCTACCCAGTTGTAGCTTTTCTTTTGACTCCTCCGATTTAGACAGTAGAATAAACTTTTCATTACGTGGTATCGAAATGCTGTTATTCTTTCTGTATTGTCTGTGATTCCATAGTAATGGTAATAACCAGTCAGTATCTGATTGAGTTTAGCAGTAATCTCTTTCAGTTTCCATGTTTTCATGTGTCCCATCAGTTGATTTATTTCTCTACATTTCTTCGCAAACTTCTTCTTACTGGTTTTCCTCTTCACTCTGAATCTACCATTCTTGCTTTTGGAACAGTAGTGTGTAAAACCTAGGAAAGTAAAGGTACCTGGCTTCGTTCCACTTTTACTGCATCTTTCCTTTGCGTATCGTCCGAACTCTATCAGCCTGCTCTTTTCTTCTTCAAGGCTTAATCCAAAGTGTCCCATTCTATGTTTTAAGTGTTCATAGAACCATACTGCATCTGATTTGTATTGGAATGTCACCACAAA
>NZ_JAJDMJ010000150.1:0-676 GCF_020593585.1 Blautia sp. DFI.6.71 | reverse complement strand
GCCTTGTTGAATAGCCGGTCGCAAGACTGTGATTCTTCAAGTGTAACCTCCTCTCAAATCAGCGATATCAAACGTACCATTCCGTGAAACACCGGGGTATCTGTTTGGTGGAACCTGATTAGAGGAAACTCAAAGAGTGCTATGGTATGGTGACGGAGTGCGCTGGTCAAGAGTGTAAAAGCTTTTTGAACAGAGAGCATTTCCGGCAGCAGAGAGACCTGAAAAAGCAATTTTTCTGGAATTTCAGCTGTTTCCAAACTCAATAAGTATCTTCTAGCAAGAGGGAATGGGTGGGAAAAAAAAAAGAGATTTCGGTTTCTTTCTTTTTTACTGCTTGTTGCTTCTTCTTTTAAGATAGTTATCTGGTTGATCCTGCCAGTAGTCATATGCTTGTCTCAAAGATTAAGCCATGCATGTCTAAGTATAAGCAATTTATACAGTGAAACTGCGAATGGCTCATTAAATCAGTTATCGTTTATTTGATAGTTCCTTTACTACATGGTATAACTGTGGTAATTCTAGAGCTAATACATGCTTAAAATCTCGACCCTTTGGAAGAGATGTATTTATTAGATAAAAAATCAATGTCTTCGGACTCTTTGATGATTCATAATATCTTTTCGAATCGCATGGCCTTGTGCTGGCGATGGTTCATTCAAATTTCTGCCCTATCAAC
>NZ_JAJDMJ010000015.1:0-81804 GCF_020593585.1 Blautia sp. DFI.6.71 | reverse complement strand
AACAAAAAAATTGAATTTCTGGCTAATTTATACTTGACTTTTCATAGCTGGTCTCCTCGTATATTTGTACATATTCACAAAAGCCAAATAGATCAGCGGTAATTACTTTATTGTAAAATATTTAAAATTCCTATTTCACTACGTTCTGTCTATTTTCACAAAAAACTGCCGTGACACACCTTGCCTCAATCCAAAGTATAAAACAATAATAATGTACTCCGTTTAAAACATTTTTTCTCTGTCTGCAGCAAGTATCCCATTACTAACTTATCCCCATGTTCATCAAAGGTCAATGTTTTTTTTCAAATCCATAAAATCTCTCCTTAACGTAAAAAAGCTGAGCACAAGTCTCAGCTTGGTCCCCAATGTCAAAAAACACTGGGCAACTCTGTTGCATTTAGTATATCCACCCCTCAATAAACATGCAATAGTTTTTATTTTTTTTCGCATTTTCATCGTTACAAGTTCTACTACATTGCCTGTAAGTGGTCCCTTACTACTAAGGAATCCGCCCAACACCTTTGCCTTTATCCCACTTCCAGCCATGAGCCTTAGTAGTCTAAACCGTAGTAATTCCAAGACTTTCCGCCATATTATGCCGTACTCTGCCCCAGTCTGCGAGGGTATGCATTATCATAAAACTGGAGTGCCGTGGCAGACAAATAACACTCTTATCATTGCTTAAAACTCCTTGAAATGCTGTATTTACGCTGTTTGCAGGCATTTTCCGATAATCTTCAATCCTGTCATTTTCCTGTATATCACAGCATAAATTCGTATATTTTCTTATCCAAATTTAGTAACTTCTTAGTAATAATCAGCCTGGAAAACAGGCTTTCTAAGAACCTTATAATCAGATTATTCTTAATTCTTTTTTCTATTATTTTATCATACTATGCCAGTTTTGCAATCCTATTCATCTCTTCTTTTGCATCAATTAATCCCAGATGCGTATATACATTTAACGTAACCCCTATATCAGAATGTCCCATTAAATATTGGAGTGCTTTCGGATTCATTCCAGCTTTCGCCATATTGGAACAATATGTATGCCTGCATACATGAGGCGTGATCTTTGGCATTTGTTCCTCATGAGTACGATTATACTTTCCTAACGCCCACTGAAAATGTTTTTCCCAATGGAGTGCTACCTCAGGCATATCTTTTTTATCCAGGAATAAAAATCGACTATATTCATCTATAATCGGCTCAACCCTTACTTTTTTACGGTTTTTCACAATCTGTTCAAAACATTCATAAACTTCATCTTTAGAAGTATAGTAACAATATTTTTCCTTAAAATCAATAATAATACTTCATCTTTAGAAATTTTCGAGGATCAGAATGATTATTTATTGGGATAAAAAAACGAACAGCAAAAACAGAATAGGACAACGGGTAAAAGAATTACGAAAGGCTCATAATCTTACTCAGAAAACGCTCGCTGCCAAATTACAACTTGCAGGATATGATTTTAATGATCTGGCAATCCTGCGAATATCTTCTCGGTCTGACGGACGCTCCTGCAAAATAATTTAATTGTATTGCCTCCAATTATATGCTAAACTATGGATAGATACTTCTGAACAACATACACTATTTATAAACCGTATGATTGGAGTGATTTTATGGAATTAACAAAAAAAGTCCCTACAACCGATAAAAACCAGGAAAACAATCATCTTCTCTGCATGTTAGACCGGGGAATTGATGATATGGAAGCTGGTCGTGAATTGCCACTGGAAGATGCTTTTCGCAAAATCACAGAATTAAGGGATGCACGAAGAAATGCAAGAATATAAAATTATTTTAACCTGGGAAGCAATTTACGACGTCACAGACATTGCAGATTATATTGAAGAAGAATTCGGCCAGCAACGTGCTGACCGTTTTCAATCTGATCTGAAAGAACAAATGCAGAATTTAAGCCAGTTCAGTACTGCCTTTCCCCGAACTCAAATTCTGTACAGAGGATATTCCATACATAAAAGATCTTTTCCGCCATCTATTATTTTTTATATTATAATGGAAGAGACAAAAGAGATTCATATTCTCCGAGTGTTGCGCCATGAACGAGATTGGGAAAATATCCTGTTGCAAAGATCAACTTATACATATCCGGAATAAATAGCTGGAAGCCAATCAGAGATTTTTCTGAAAGGTATCCCTGGCCCTCTTATATTTTATAATTTCTTAATTTGACGCTTCCGCCTACTCCTGTTAAAATAAACTGTAGACACATCTATCCAAAACATCATACAGTCAAGTAATATAACTGTCATAACCGAACTGGTTAGACAGTTTTTTTGTACTCTTTTTTATAGAAAAAAACGAATTGGAGGATTTCAATGAGCAAACGTACCAGAATTCATCCCGTACAATTTTATTTGAATGATGACGAACAATACATTTTAGAAGAAAAATATCGTCTTTCCAGGATGAAAAGCAAATCTGCCTTTCTACGGAAAATGATCTTATATGGATTTGTATATGAAGTAGACTACTCTCATATCCGAAAAATGAATACCCTGTTGGGCAATATCAGCAGCAATTTGAATCAGATCACCCATCGTATAAACAGTACCAATACAGTTTACCCAAAGGACCTGGACGATATAAAGGAGTTAATGGAAAAATATGGCAGTTACAAAAATCCATGGTATCAAAACAACCGTTAATAAAGCAATAGAATACATCTGCAATCCAGATAAAACTGACCAGAATCTATATATTTCTTCCTTTGCCTGCTCTCCCGAAACAGCCGTTCTTGACTTTAAATACACTTTGGATCATACACATGACTGCAGAGATCCGCACAATACAAATAAGGCATTTCATCTGATTCAGGCATTTTCCCCTGGTGAAGTTTCCTATGAAGAAGCCCATCAAATTGGCAAAGAACTTGCGGATCGCTTACTGGAGGGAAAATACTCCTATGTTCTGACAACACACACTGATAAAGGTCATGTACATAACCATTTGATTTTCTGTTCTGCAGATAATATCACTTTTTCTCATTATCATGACTGTAAAAAGAATTACTGGAAAATACGAAATCTCAGCGACACTTTATGCCAGGAACATAACCTGTCCACAATTATGCCAGATGGTAAAAAAGGAATGAAATACAATGAATGAGCTGCAAATAAATCTGAATCCAGTAAAAAAGCGCAGCTGCGAAAAGATATCAACCAGACAATCCGAATCGTTTCCACTTACTCAGAATTTCTTGCATTTATGGAAGCTAAAGGATATGAAATAAAAAACGCAGAATTTGGCGAAAACAGCAGGAAATACATTACCTTTCGTTCTCCCGATATGTCCCGTCCAGTGCGTGGAAGTGCTAAATCTTTAGGAAAAAATTTTACTAAGGAACGTATCAAAGAACGTATTGAGAATAAACTCCAGAGAACTGCCATTTCTTCTGTTCGCAAGAAGTTAATAGACACCAACGCTCCCAATATAACAGGAAACATCGGCCTTCAGAAATGGGCAAATAAGGAAAATTTAAAGATTGTTTCTACTACATATGGCCAGATGCTTACACATAATCTACATAATTTTTCAGAACTTGAAAGCCGCATAACCTTGTTACATATGCAACAAAAAGAGGTAAATACCACTGTCGTCTCTCTTGAATCACAGATCCGACATCTTCGAGAACTGCTAAAATACGCTGAACAATATCAGAAAAATAAAATTTATAACGACCATTATAAAAGCTCAAAAGATTCGGATCGTTATTTCCGTAAATATGAATCTCAAATTATCCTTTTCGCTGGTGCCGAGCATATTTTACAGGAAAATGGTATAGACCTGAAACAGCTCAATACCAATAAGTTACAGGCTCAAATTTCAGAGCTTATTTCCAGAAAGAAGTCAATAAATACTCAATATGTTTCCTTTCGGAAAGAAATGAAAGAGTTGGAATTGATACATCAAAACTTGTCCAAGTATCTAAAACCGGATGATCCTGAAATAGAAAAATCTTCCCATAACAAACTTCCTTCTTTGTAAAACCATAATAATAGGCAGTGATTTCACTCGCTGCCTAAATTTCCGTTAAACCGATATCCTACACCTCGTACTGTTTGTATATATAATGGTTGTCCAGGATCATCTTCTATTTTTTCTCTGATATTGCAGATATGTCGCATAACCACATTATAATCACCGGAATAAGGTTCATTCCATACCAAATCATAAACCATTTCTTTTCCAAATATTCTACCTGGACTTTTCGCTAAAAGAAGTAAAATATCATATTCATATTTTGAAAGATGAACATCACTATCATTCTTTTTAACAATTCGTTCCTGTAGATATATTTTTAATTCTCCAAACCTTATAATTTCCGGTATGAATTGTTTTTTATGTTCCCAGCTAGTCAATATGTTTTCACTTATGCTTCCATTAGCATCTGTGATTCTCTCAATAATTTCTATCTTTTTCACCTTTATTGCCTCTACATTATTAATTTTATATTCTATATATCATCTGCCATTTGACTTTTTTCTTCTACAAGTAATATAATATATTTATTACATATGTAGGATTTAGCAGGAGGATTTTATTATGTCACTACCCCAAATTTCAGAAGCCGAATTTGAAGTTATGAAAATTGTATGGAAATATGCTCCCATCAATACAAATGAAATTACAGAAAAACTTACTCTAACTACCAGCTGGAGTCCAAAAACAATTCAAACTCTTATCAAGAGACTTGTTTCCAAAAAAGCTCTTTCCTGCGAAAAACAAAGCCGGGTATTTGTCTATACTCCATTAGTCCAAGAAGATGAATATATACGCCAGGAAAGCAATTCTTTTTTAAAGCGATATTATAATGGAAATCTTTCTTCTATGCTGGCTTCTTACCTTGAAGACGATAAGCTCTCTTCAACAGAAATTGATAACTTACGCCATTTATTATCAAAACATCAGAAATAGGAGGTTTTGAATGAGCAACTGGATTATCCACTTTTTAATCAGTAATATCTTCATATGTATTTTTACACTTGTAATAATCGGAACAAAAAAACTTCTGAAAAAATATTTATCTGCGGCTACACAGTACCATCTCTGTTTTCTTTTATTTTTACTACTTGCCGTGCCATTTTTTCCTGTACAGATTCATGGCTCACAACTTTTTTCATGGTTACATTTTTTTCAAACTGACTCAGGACTTAACTCTGGTACCGACACGCTATCCGAACTTACCAGTAATACACAAAATATTTTGTTAAACCAGGTGAATGATTTTTCAGTTTCCATCAGTAGTCAATTTTCTGGAGGCTTGAATACCATACTCTTTCTAATATGGATAACGGGTGTTATGATTATGTCAGTCCTCACCCTTCATTCATTAAACTATGTACGTTCCATAAAAAGATCTGCTCTCCCGCTTCAAAATCAGCAGGTAAAAACTATTTATTACAATTGTTTAAAGGAACTTAAAATCTCTCACCCAGTATCAGTCTACAGTACTGCATTTTTAAAATCACCAGTTTTAATCGGAATAATACATCCCAGAATTTACATTCCCATCCATTTAATTTCCGAACTGAATCCTGATGATATGCGTTTTATGCTGCTACACGAATTACAGCATTACCGTCACAAAGATACATTTATTGGCTTCCTCATGGTCATAAGTAATATACTCTACTGGTTTAACCCTTTTGTTTGGTACACTTTAAAAGAAATTCTCTGTGACCGTGAAATAGCCTGTGATTCTGCTGTATTGCAGATGATTTCTGCTGATGAATACCAAGCTTATGGAACTACACTGATTAATTTTGCAGAAAAAATATCCTCTTTTTCCTCTCCACTGGCAGTTGGAATGTCCGGAAATTTCAGGCAGATGAAACGACGTATTCTCAACATCGCCGTTTTTAGGAAAGAAACTCTTTATCAAAAAATGAGAGCATTGATAATTTATCTGGTCATTAGTGCTGTTTTTATTGGATGTACACCCATTTTATCCATTGATGCCTCTACTCAAAGCGTATATCATTTTAGTGATACAGACAAAAATATCTCCCTGTTAGATATATCCGAAACATTTGGAACATATGATGGATCATTTGTTTTGTATGACAATAATTTGGATTCCTGGAAAATATACGATCTTGAAGAAGCCACCAAACGTATTCCGCCAGAGTCTACCTACAAAATATACGATGCATTATTAGGGTTGGAATCCGGAATCATCACACCAGAACACTCTTCCATGACATGGAATGGTGATGCCTTTCCTTTTCCATCCTGGGAAGCTGATCAGGATTTAAACTCTGCTATGCAAAATTCCGTTAACTGGTATTTCCAGGCAATTGATTCGCAGCTCGGAATTAACAGAGTCCAGGAATTTTTGAATAAAATAGAATATGGAAACCAGACAACCAGTTCAAATCTGGATTTATACTGGTCCGATTTTTCATTAAAAATCTCGCCTTTAGAGCAAGTAACATTATTGAAAAAATTTAACACAAATGAATTCCATCTAAATTCCCAAAATGTATTTTCTGTTAAAAATGCTATAAAAATTGCCAGTACACCTAATGGTAATTTCTACGGAAAAACTGGAACCGGTCGTGTCAACGGACAGGATATCAACGGCTGGTTTATCGGATATGTAGAAACTTCCGATAACAGCTATTATTTTGCAACCAATATCCAAAGTGATTCTAATGCAACTGGCAAAAAAGCATTTGAAATCACTTCTGATATCTTAAAAAAATTACATATATGGAATTAACAAATATGAAAGGGCTGATAGTTGTTATCAGTTCTTTCTTTTTATTCTATATTGATATTTGGGAACTTCTTTCGTACCATTATTCAGAATTTTATTCCCCATATATTTAAAACTCTTATCATCGTTGAACTTAACAGTCAGCTCACTTGTAATAACGGCATCATTACATATAAATGTATCACATACAGCATCAACAACCAACACACTGTTTCCCTCTCCGCTATCTCTTATTTCAACGACCTCCGGTAAAGATGTTCCAAAATGAGTAGGGCTATAATTTAAACGGCCTAATCGTTCCCAGTCATAAGTTTGATGTTCCGAATCAAATACTGCCCATTTTTTAATTTGATCTGCTGTTATCGGCAAAAACTCCATTATCAGATTTTCAAACTCTTCTGCCGGAATTCCACTTGAGTTACCTGAAAACTCATATCTCTCCCCGTATTTCATTCGATATAAATATTCATATAAACCATTATAATCTAACCCTTCCATATCAGATCTATCCCAATCAGAACATAAAAGATTATTCCCCTGATATCCAAGCAAATACACACACCTCTTTGAAACTTCCCTGCATTCATCACTTAAAGGTTTAATTCTTATCATAGAACTGCCATCAACCGCTTCTGATACTTCCGGATACTTTGGAACGCATAGCGTATAACCAAACCAGCCTTTTTCTGTATATTTCCATTCTTCTATCCTTGTATACGAAACATATACAATAGATGGATTGTCGTTCATACCCCAAACAGCTTTCACAGCCAGCAAATACATATCTGTCCCATCATAATTGAATTTGAGTCTTTCTATCCCACCATCCCTGTTAATCCTATATAAGACGATATCTCCTGTCAGATCCTGTTCTGCCCTGAAAAGAAATTCTTCCATTTTAGAATAATTAGCCATATTTGAATACGGTGCTGATGTAATAACGGGGACATTTTTTTCCTTTAATACTTCCTGCATTTCTTCCATTACTGTCTCAGAAACTACTATATTCGATGAAGTCCCTTTATCCGCCTTTTGATAAATGACTTTCATCTGATTCATAACATTCTTACAATCTTCAATAGCTTCTTCTTTCACGACTTCATCTACTGGCAAATCATATCCTCTTTCTTGTACAGCATAATTCGCAGTTTCCTGTGAAATATATTCTAAATCAGCCCCTTTACATTTTGTATTTCCTATGAAAAAGCATCCCGAAATAAATAAAACGCTCATCATCTTTTTCAGTTTTCTTTTTGTAATCATATCAATTATCTCCATAACATTCCTCCCACTTTTCGTCTGATAATCTTTCCGTATACCAGGTAACCTCTATTTCTGACCTTGATACATAATTGGATACATATTGAAATCTATCTTTATCTAACAGCCGAATGGTTACGCTATGACAAAACGCCTGATCTAATTCTTTTTGTGGCCATACCGCATTTACTTCCAGTGTTATTGTTCCATCTTGATTTTCTATGTAGGAAACAACTTCCGGATATGGAATATATGGTGTGGGAGCAAAATCATATACGATTCCTCTGGTTCGATACCGATATGTCTGTATTTCTGTGTGAAATACCGTTCCTGTCTGCAGTATCTCTGCGCTTATATTAAAATATTTTTGAAATATCGTTTCAAATGATTCTTTTGGGATTTCATAAGTCTTTCCTTCCTTAAATTCATCAGTTTTTTCTTCCATTGAAAGTAAACGATCAAAAACATCATAAAAATTTATTCCATCATAATTTTTTTCACTCCAATTAGAAGTAAACAATTTATTAAGTGTATATCCAAAAGGAAGTATATATTTTCGATTCAACTCCCGACATTTTTTATTTAACGGTGCTACCCGAAAGTCCCGATATCCAGACGGTCCATCATATCCTGCCGGATGATATTCTTCTATAAAGAAATGCCCGTTTTCTGTATATTTCCATGAATTAGCTCTAAACTCATGATAATATGTTTCCTGCCAAGTGTCCTCTTTCCATTTAAAAGAGCTTACTTCAACGTCTATTTTCCCCTGTTTGGTTTTCAGATCATACCGGATAAAATAATCCCCTGCTATAACTTGAAATATAGTAGTTTTTCCATTCTTCTCTTTTTCTGCTTTTTTCAAAAAATCATCTACTTTAATACTTTGAACCATATCCAGCTGATTGTAGGAATCAATTACTGCATATCCATATTTTCCAAAATAATCCATACTTTTTTGTATTGTACTCAGCTCATATAGTGCATTTTCTTTCACAGCATTCTCATATATGTTCCGATAGCCTTCTGCTAGCATTTCACACTCTCTGTAAATTTTTTCTTTCGTATCTTCAATTGTCTTTTTCTGCTCTTTCTTTATGCCACATCCACTACAGACAGCAAGAAAAATAACTCCCACAAATATTTTCCAAATTTTTTTCATATCATTTTCCTCTTACATTTGTAATATTTAAAGGTAAAAATTATTCATTACCAAGATATTCATCCAGTATCGCCTTATCCTTTTCCACCACATAACCGCTTCCTCCAATATCTTTCACATTCTCTACCATACTGATGAGCAAAATAGGATTCTTTGTATCTCTATCTGTAGTAAAAACTGTAAACCAGCCAATTTCTGTTCCAGATGTATCTTCTTTTGTAGCTTTCAGTTCCGCTGTTCCGGTTTTTCCTGCTAATCTAATGTCTTCCCGGCATGCTCCATAACCAGTTCCTTCCGGGTTATTCACTACACCCTCTAGCCCCTCCATAACCTCCGAAACAATTTGTGGTGAAAAAACATCTTTTATCCAGATTTCACTGGAAGTGCTTCCACCATCCGCGTGAAGATATGGCTTTATCATATTTCCATCATTTAGAAAAGCCGTATAAATGCTTGCAAGATGCAAAGGATTTACCAGAATCTGTCCCTGTCCATACCCACTGTCAGCAAGCTGGATTTCTGTTTCTATCTTGTCCATATTAGAATATTGGGACTCTGACATTTTAATATCAAATGGAAGTTCCTGATTAAATCCTATTTGATTTAGAGACTGCATCAGTTGATCCGCACCAATTTTTAATGCTGCTTTTGCAAAATAAATATTATCTGAATAAATAAGCGCATTTTTCAAGATCACAGGTTCATAATCATGAAGTGTAGTCACTGTATAATCTCCCCACGAGGAATCTTTCTGCCACGCCAGACCCTCATTTCCAAAATCGTCATTTGCAGTAAATGCCCCCACTTTTAATCCAATTGCAGCAATTACAGGTTTAAAAGTTGAGCCTGGACACCATGTCTGGCGAAAGCGGTTGTATAAAGGCCTGTCTTCATTTTCATTTAATGCACTCCACTGGCTATTGTCCATTCCACGTACAAAATCATTATTATCATAAGATGGCGTACTTACCAACGCCAGTACTTCCCCTGTATAAGGATTCAAGGCTACAGAACATCCTCTGTCTTCTTTAAATTGTTCATAAAGAGTACTTTGAAGATCGCCATCAATCGTAGTGTGGATATCTTCTCCATCTTTTTTAGGCTCATATGCAATGACACTTTTTTTATTTCCATTTGCATCTACAATACAGATCTCACACCCATCTGTCCCTTTTAATTCTTTTTCATAAAGCGTTTCCAGTCCCGTCTTTCCAATCACACTGTTTGTACGATACCCTTCCCCTTTATGTTCCTGCAAATCCTCGGCTGTAACCGCCTGTACATACCCTACCAGATGAGAGGCAGCTTCTTTTAGATAATAAGTTCGTACTTTTACATCAGATAACATAATACCTGGAATCTTCAATAATGTGTCCTGCTTTTCTTTTTCTTCCAGAACAGTTTCATCCGGATTCACTGTCAGAAGATCGACCTCTTGTATTTTAGGAATTGTTGCTACTGGTACAAAAGAATCTGCTTTTACCCAATCGGCTTTTAACTTATCCTCAATTTCGTCTGCTCCAATTCCAAGATACTCTGCCAGTTTTTTTATTGTATCTTCCCTGTTCTCCATTCTGCCCGGAACAATTCCTACCGAAGATGCAGTTCCCTCTCCAGCCAGCTGGCGACCATTTCTGTCTAAAATATTTCCTCTTTTTGCCTCTTCTAACGTTACCTGAACTTTATCCGTTGCAGATAACTCTGGAAAAATCAACTGATCCTGCCAGATTAAATGATATCCTGTCCAGTTATGTGAAAATACCGCATTGTTGGTAAATTCTACATTTCCTGCAGCAGTCTGCATATTTGTTGTATAGGAAACTGCCGCATTTCCGTTTTCTTTTCTTTTTGCTGTAATATCGGTTATGGACAGATCAGACATCTCAATGCCTTCATATATTTTAGAATTTCGTTCTATAAATTCTTCCTTACTGTTCATGCTGCTTTTTTTCTGATCCAGCATGGCATACATTTGCTCATATTCCCCTTTTTCAATATATTTCATATATTCCATTAGTCTTTTTTCAGGAACATTACGATTCATTATTGTTACAATACCGATTCCACCACCAATCAATATACCGCTAAATAAAACTATTTTTGTGATAGTCTTCGTGTGTTTTTTTCTTTTCGTTTTTCTCATATAGTTTTATTTCTCCTTTTTTCGTATTTTCTTAAATATTACACTTGTAATATTTAAACGTCAAGTTTTTTCTTAGGTTTATATATGTAAACAAGAGGAAAGATTTGGATAAAAAAAGAAAGGGCATCTCAAAGCTCTCTTTGATAAAGAACTTTACCGACACCCTGAGGTAATGGTTTCTCCGGATGTTTCCCAAACGCTATAATCACTCTCCAGAAGAACCAAAAACGATTTTTAATTTTTCTCTCAGAAAAAAAGAACTACTCTAAATCTGCAGATCTTTGAAATAACCCTGCTCGTTTCTTATAATCACAAACATATTCAGGCAACACATTCTTTGCTGGCAGATTATTATAGCGGAAAACGCAACAAATCCCTTTATTAACTTTTGTTCTATATAATTCCTGTACCAATCCTATTGTTTCATCATCTGAACAAAAGCTCTTCGGAATCTCCTACAATCCCTGATAATAACGCAAATCTGTTTACTATGTCCTCTCTGTCAGTATACAAGCCAGCTAATCTCTTTATTATAGTATCTAAATACTTCTTCCCAATTCCACTACTCAAAATTTCTTCAGTCACTGTTTCTGCAGATGTATTTTTATATCAGCCAGAGTTTCCCTGGCTGAATTCTTCCAATATATACCTGTTAACACTTCTCAATGCTGACACTTTTTCCTTCGCTTCTCATCTTTCACCTGCTATACTGCACTCTGGCTTGAATTCATTCCCCCTCTTCCAGTTCCGATTTATAATCTTCCAAGTCCATAAGAAAAGTCTCATAGCCTTCATCACTCATGCAGAACAGCTTTCTTAGGGTATTGCAGACAAGCCCGATCATATCCGCATCCCCTTTTAGAGATGGAATGATATGGTCGATTGCTTCCATTGTGTCATTTCTGTTTCCTTTATCAAACATTGCCGTTACTGAACATTCGTCTGTATCAAAGTTCATTGCCAGATTCATCATAATTCTACATCCCCCTTCTTATGTGCTTTGGATTTTTCTACTTCTTTATTTTCCTGCTCCTGTGCTTTTGCCCTTGCCTGAAACTCTTTCAACGACTGCAATACAGATTTTTTCAGTTCTCCTTTCATTATACAAGAATGAGGCGGTAATCGCAAACACAATCCACAATACAAAATGATGTTCTTTTTTTCTGGATATTTCTGTGATATACTTATACGCGGTCGTATCAGACCGGAAAGGAAATATTATGTTACAAAAATTATATGTTTTTTTCAGGAAAGAAACCGTTTTGTCAATTGCAGTGATCCTGGCGCTTCTTTCTATGTTCTGGGTCAGACCGGATAAGGCTTATTTTACTTATATCGATTTCAGGACTCTCGGGCTCCTCTTCTGTTTGATGGCAATTGTAGCTGGTTTGAAGGCTGTTGGTGTTTTTGATATACTTGCCAAAAAATTGCTGATGGGAACATCGGGAACTGTGGGTGCGATCAGGCTGTTGGTACTCTTATGTTTCTTCCTGTCAATGGTGATCACCAATGATGTGGCATTGATTACTTTTGTTCCTCTTGCACTGATCATTGTGCATAAACTGCCAAAGGAACTGGGCAATTACTGGCTTCTTAAAATAGTAGCCATGCAGACAATCGCTGCTAATCTCGGAAGCATGCTCACACCAATCGGAAATCCGCAGAACCTTTATCTATATGCCAGAGCAGGGATGTCCGCAGCAGAATTAATAACCCTGATGCTTCCCTATTCCGCCACAGCACTTATCCTTCTTCTGATATGGATACAGGTAGCCGCTGCCAAAGCACCTCACGTATGCGGTTCCGAAAAAAATAAAACTCTTTTGGGATTCTCTGGCAGAAAAGAACTTAACATGGAATATCTGGCCGCTTACCTGATCTTATTTACAATCTGCCTGCTCACTGTTGCACGTATCATTCCATACCAGATTCCTCTTGTATTGGTTCTTATATATATGTTGCTAAGAAACAGGGAAAATATAAGCAGGGTGGATTACTCCCTGCTTGCCACCTTTATCGCATTATTTATTTTTATCGGCAACCTTGGAAGGATTCCGCAATTCAGCAGTTTTCTGGAAAGAATCATGGCAGGAAGGGAAACACTTACTGCTGTTCTTGCCAGTCAGATTATGAGCAATGTTCCCGCTGCGCTTCTTTTATCCGGCTTTACAGATAATTACCAGGCTTTAATTGTCGGAACCAATATTGGAGGTCTCGGCACTCTGATTGCATCCATGGCAAGCCTGATAAGTTTCAAATATATTGCAAAAGAAAACAGGAATCTGAGAGGGAAGTATTTGGGAATATTCACAGCCTCCAATATTATATTCATGATATTCATGTTAATATTGTATTTTTTTCTTAGATAAAGGTTTTCCCGGAATTACAAAAGCTATAGCAATTCTTTCTTCGCAAAAAATTCTCCGCGGCACTCTCCCATCCTGGAAGAAAAGCCGCGGAGAAATAAATATATTTTCGGTGCCAATACAAAGATCATTAATCTTTACACCACTTTACAACTTTCAAATTGTCTTATAAATATAGTTTTTTCAACCTTCCTATTTTAGTTTTCTATATTCTTCATCACTTACCGGTTCAAGCCATTCATTGGAACTATTTTCGCCCGGAACTTCTATTGCCAGATGTGAAAACCATTCATTCGGTGCTGCGCCATGCCAGTGTTTCACTTCTGCCGGAATATTGATGCAGTCGCCTGGCTTCATTTCTACAGCTTCTTTACCTTCTACCTGATAATATCCTCTTCCGGCAACGCATACCAGAATCTGTCCGCCTCCACTTTTTGCATGATGGATATGCCAGTTATTTCTGCATCCTGGTTCGAATGTCACATTGAAAATTCCAACCTGAGAAGTAGAAATCGGTGCAAGAAAACTCCTGCCCGAAAAATACTGTGCAAAGCCATCGTTTGGTTCACCAATTGGAAATACCATCTCTTTTGCATGCGCCCGCATCGCTTCCTCTTCGTATGGCAAATCTCCCTCGCCTGTTTCCCACACTTCCTTTGCAAGATTGAAAACAGCCCATGCTTTTGGCCAACCTGCATAGAATGCGGCATGTGTGATCACTGCAGCAATCTCTTTTTGTGTCACACCATGATTTTTTGCATTTTGAAGATGATATCTTAAAGAAGAATCCGTAATTCCGGAAGCCATCAGAGCAACCACTGTAATAATGCTTCTTGTTTTTACGTCGATGTCCTGGTTATTCCAGTTTTCGCCGAAAAGTACATCATCGTTAAAATGTGCAAATTCCGGTGCGAATTCACCAAGTGTATTTCTTCCTGCTGTCTGTACTATTTTTCCCATATTCTGTATACCTCCATAACGCTGTTATTTATAAAGAGTTTACCCATTCAGTGATTTCCTGTTTCGTTCCACAATTTAACAGTCTGCCTTCTGTAATAACTGCGTCTGATGCAGATGACTGCAATTCTTTCACAGTGTTCCCAAATCCACTTCCTCCGGATGTTGCAAAAAGCACAATCTTTTTACCACTGAAATCGTAAGCTTCTAAAAATGTATTGATGATTGTCGGAGCCACATACCACCAGATTGGGAATCCCAGAAGGATCTCGTCATAAGAACTCATATCCATCTCTTTTTTCATAATCGCCGGTCTATATTTTTTATCACTCATTTCCACACTGCTTCTGGATTTTTTATTCATCCAGTCAAGATCAGGCTTTGTATATGGAACTTTCGGCTCAATCTCAAACAAATCCGCTTTTGCTTCCTCTGCGATCATCTGTGCTACTTTTTTTGTTGTACCGCTTGCACTAAAAAATGCCACTAATTTTTTACTCATAATAAAAAGCCCCTTTCTATACGTATTTTTCACAAAAAAATAGATGTATAAGATTTACATTCATCTTACACATCTATTTTAAGCTCTATCGCTTCATCATGTCTAATGCTTATATTGAATTTTGTTTTATGCCTGAAAAGCATTAATCTCCTCGATCATTTTACGGACTGCCAAAGAATATGGGATATTCCGTCGCCAGGCAATCACCGTACTAGTCTTGATTTCAGGAGAAATTCTTCGCTGTACAAGAATATCCTCTCGCCAATACTTTGCAGCACCCTCAATTGAAATTGGATACCCCAGTCCATTTGCCGCCATAACTCCGGCATTCGTTCCAAGATTACTCGTAAAAGCAATCTGTAATTTTGAAAAGTCTTTCCCAAACCAGTTGGCAAGTTCACTTTGAACGTTCATTCTTTCCGGCAGGATCAAGGGCTTTCCAATAAGATCTTCTTTTTTTATAAACTCTTTTTCTGCCAGCGGATCATCCGGCCGCATTCCGACACACCAGTGATCGCAATCTGTGATCCGGATATAATCCAGCCCTTCGGTGTCCACCGGCTCCATGAATAATGCAATATCTACAATTCCTTTGTTCATCATCTCATACACTGCATCTGCTGTTGCAGTATGCAATACAACCTGAACCAGCGGATATTTTTCTTTATATGTTTTACATATCTTCGCCAATGTCTCCACTGCTGCAAATTCACCGCATCCAATGGTTATCGTGCTCTCTACAACCTCTTCTTTTCCTTTCAGTTCCTCAAGCGTCCTTTCCTCAAGATTAAGAATCTCCAAGGCACGCCTTTTTAATAAAATTCCTTCATCAGTGAGCGATATTTTCTTCCCGTTTCGAATAAATAATGTTATTCCCAGGTCCTCTTCAAATGCCGCCATTTGTCTGGATAGCGTTGGCTGGGTAATATGCAATTGTTCTGCTGCTTTTGTAAAGCTCTGTTCTTTTGCTACTGTTAAAAAATAGCGTAATAATCTTAATTCCATATCTTTATATTCCTACAAATTTTTCTTGTAACCATTCTATCATATTGCATCCCAGACATATCTGCACAAAATACCGTGGGTTATTTTTGGGTTATTTTCTAACCGCCTATGCCCTTCAGACTGTGATTTTACTGGCTTTTGGGCGAAGCTTTCAAAGAGTGCCGTGGCATATAAATAGTATTTTTATCATTGTTCTTAAACGCCTCTTCCTTTTCCACTATTATAGCTGATCGTACTTGGCCGCACTCCCTTTTGCCTTATCTACCGGATACTTTGCTTCATTCTGCGACATCTTCATATTTATGATTTCATCTGCATCCAGTTCCAGTTTGTCTAACAGATTCTGACTATAAACCAAAACATCTGCCAATTCCTCCTTGACATGTTGCAGATCATATTCTTCATCAGACCACTGAAAACACTCTAATAACTCTGCTGCCTCAATTACGATTGATTTTGCAAGATTTGCCGGCGAATGAAACTGATCCCAGTTTCGATCTTCTGTAAATTTTCTAATTCTGTCTATTGTTTCATACTTCATAATTAAATACTCCTTTATTTTGCTACTTCTAACAATGCTTTCTGACAAAGTGAAATTTTTCAGACACGCTCTAATGTTTCATCAACACTATTTTATACATGCAGATTTTTCTGCATCTCTTCTTTAAATTCTCTTCCTTTAAACAATATCACTGCTACAAGAAACAGGAAACATATTAACGCTCCAAACATACTTACTGTTGGATTTTTCACCACTTTGCATAAGAGTAAAATTCCCGGAAGAATCAATCCGTATCCGGCAGCCATAATTTCGTAAATAAGATACTCTCGCACAGGGCATTTCCGCACCTTAGCGATTACAAACATCGCTGTAAGTGTAGATACACTCATGATTGGCAGCACAAGATCTACAGACCAACTGTGCCAACCGGTCAGTGCATCCCATATAAAGCAGATAATAGTACCGACAAAAAGCTGCCACATCGCATTTTTCAGCAGGTTATAGCGTTTAAAAAAGCCAATCGATGAGGCAATCCACATTGTCACAACGCCTCCGGCTGTAAATAAGGTCCAGCGAATTCTAGGATGGAAATTACACTCCGTAACAAGCATTGCTGCAACAATTGCAATACACAGAAAGCTATAAATTTTATAGACTTTCATTTCCTGTTCGCTTGGCTCATCTGTCTTTGGAAATTCAGGTTTTACTTTTTCAGATGCAATTCCCTGTTCTTTTAACAAGCGATAAAAATTACGTTCAATGTTCACTGTGTCGTATCTGGATGTAAATGCAAATGATAATTTATCCTGAAAAGAACACAAACACAATTCAAACTTAGGAGTGTTTGTGTACACACCAAATCGTTCAATATAAGGCACATAACTCGCATGCATTTTAACCGCACTCATATTAGAGAAGATTGCTGTCGTGTTCTTCTCTGAATATTTTGCCCCGGCCTGAATACATAGATTTTTCAGTTCCAAAGGTGCAAGCCTCAGAATCGGATGCAGTTCCAAAGCAAGCAACTCGCTGATATGTGCTGACATCTTTTCTTTTGTCAGTTCTGTCTCAAAAAATTCTTTCGTATATTTCAGTATTGCCTCAAAACTTTGATCTTGTGTAGTAAAATTATATCCCGGCTCAATCCAATTAAAAAAATTCAGCATCGATAAAGACGGGAAAAACTTTCTTAAGTTAACCGGAACCATTAACACGACCGGCTTTTTCTTTTGCATTTTAGACATTTCTTCATTTATTGCCATCATAAATAATGCTGTCAAAAAGACTGTCATAGATACTCCGAGTTCCCTGCTCCGCTTCAATACTGCCTGAACTGAAACAACAGATTCATGGACGTGCAGATGATTTCCATCTTTCTTTTTTCTCCGTATCTGGAAAGCATGTAGTTTTCTTTTTTTCGGTCGTTTCTGATCTTTTGAATAATATTTCAAAAAACTATCAACTTCTTGATCTTGTACCGTCATATCTTCTGGTAACAATGAAACTGGTTCTAATCCATTTACTTTGTGAATAAGATAGAGATAATTTTTTACCAGTTCTTTTAAAAATTCTGTCGCTCCTGTGCCATCTGTCAATACATGGAATACTTCGAAGTTGATTCGTTTTTTATAATAGGTTACTTCAAAAAGCAGTGTCTTCTTATCCTTTATATAGAGTCTACTACAAGGCTCTTTGTACTCTTCCTTTACAATCGGTCGTAAATTACATGGCTCAAGATAATGCCAGAATAATCCTTTGCGAAGCACCATTAAAAACGTAGGAAATGTTTCTATTGTCTGATTCAATGCTTCCTGCAAAACGTCAGGATTTACTTCTTCTTTCAATTCGCAGTAAAAACGAAACACTCTCGTATCTTTTTTATTACTGGCAGCAGAATATAATTTTGCTGCATTATCTAGTTTTCTCCAACGTGCTTTTTTCTTACTCACAGTGTTTCCTCTTTCAGAAATTCATTGATATAGGTGAAACTTTCCTGTACATGAAGCTGCTTGATCCCCAACGCAAAATATCCATGTAATGCATCTTTGATCCGATGTATCTCCACATAATTTCCAGCCTCTTTTAAGCGCTTCCCATATGCTTCCCCTTCATCTCGAAGTGGATCAAATTCACATGTAAGAATCAATGTATCAGGTTGATTCGCTAAATCTTCTGCTATGTATGGTGCAAAATAAGGATTCTTCTTATCCTCTTTATTTCTCGCATAAAGATCAATATAATCCTGCATCTTCCCAGCTGTCAAAAGATAATCTGTTCCATTTTCCTTAACAGATGGAAATGGTGAATTTTCTGTATAATCATTATATGTAGCCGGATAGATCAGTATCTGTCTTTTTGGCATAAATTCTCCACAATCTCTAGCCATCAAAGATAATGCTGCACAAAGATTCCCTCCGGCACTATCTCCGATCAATGTAATATTTTCGGGTTTTATGTTGAGCATAAAATCTCCGGAATATAATGTTTTCGCAACGGCATAACAATCTTCCAGACCTGCCGGGAATTTATCTTCCGGTGCCAGTCGGTATTCAACTGCAACTACATATTGTCCGGTTGCATTAGCAAGCCGGGCACAAATTCTTTCATAATTATCGATACTCTCTGTAACCCAGCCGCCGCCATGTATAAACAAAAGCATCTTTTTATCTTGAATATTATGTTTCTTTTCTTCACTCTCACGAAAACTTTTTTCAGTTGGAAAGAAAATACGAATCGGGACTGCATGACTCCCGTTATATATTTTCTCATCTATTTTTTTATAAAAAATCTTCATAGGATCCAATCGTTTTAAATCCGCCATATGACGAAATGCTTCTACTTCCACACCATCAAAAGACAGAGCTTTCAAAATCTTCTTCGCTGTCTGATTAATCAATACTATATTCTCCTTATACCCGTTCTTATGTCTGTAAAAGACTACGAGCCCATTATATCATAAAGTGCTTATTAAAGTGAATTTAATATTGCAAAAAGCACCAGCCAACTGAATGACTAGTGCTTTTAACATCAATATACTTTATTTTGTATAAACTGTATTCCCTTTTGCAATTACTTCAACAAGCTGAAGTTCCTGGTCAAGAATACAAAGATCCGCATCATAGCCTTCTTCAACCTTACCTTTTCCTTTGAGCCGAAGAATATCTGCCGGATTAGATGTAATTGTAGAAATAGCTATTTCTAAAGGAATTTCTGTTTTAAATACACATTCCTTTACTTCCTTCAGAAGGCAGCTGGACTGTCCAACGCCCATTCCAAGGAATTCACCATCACTACTGTACATCGGAAGGCTTCCCTGTCCATCAGAAGAAATTGTCATACGGTCAGGATTTACTCCTGCATCCAGCATCCGTTTGATACCATTACATACACGTACCTCATCACAGATAGTTTCCCAATAGTCAATATCTTCATTTCCGGTAAAGTCTACTGCTCCGCCTTTCAGCGCATACTCGATCGACTTGCCAAAAAGCATCTCATTTCGATTGATATGTGTTGGCAGTATTTGAGAAGCCGGTATCTCTGTCTCATCTACCACTCGTTCAATAAGATCTAAGCATCTCGGACTGTCGCCAAGATGAACATTTACAATACCAGCTTTCCCGGAAAGAACACCGCCAAGTCTTGTATCCGCAACGACACGTACAAATTCCTCAAAAGTCGGCTGTGAAGAACGATGATCAGAGATCGCGATTTCTCCGGTTCCAATGATTTCCTGAATCATCATAATATCTTTGACAATACTGTCAGTCAACGTGTGAACCGGAATCTGATAACTGCCTGTATAACAGTATGCAGACATTCCCTGCTCATTCAATCCTTTTGTCTTTGCAACCAGTGCACACATATCACGACCGATTCCATCTGTTCCAAGGCAGCCAACAACTGTTGTTACTCCAAACTTCGTAAGTCCTTCCATAGTTGCTTCCGGAGTACGATTGGCGAATCCACCTTCGCCACCGCCTCCAAGTACATGAACATGACAGTCAATGAATCCCGGAGTTAAAAGTAACCCCTCTCCATTGATCATTTCTGCCTCAGAAAGAAATCCGTCTGCGCATATAGAGCCTGCATCTTTAATCTTGACAATCTTATCATTGATTATAAGTACATCTTTTTTCCCCAGATGCTGTGGGGCATAGACATCAATATTCTGAATTAATTTCATCATAAATCACTCTCAATTATCAAATGTATGTTTTAGAATCCAGTTCCAACTGCAATAAGAATTGTAATAATTGCACCAATCATTAATACACCAAGGAATTTCCACATGAATTTAATCCAGTTAGACCACTCAATCTTTGCAATTGCAAGAGATCCGATCAGACATCCTGATGTAGGAACAATCAGGTTTGTAAATGCATCACCAAGCTGGAATGCAACTACAGCTGTCTGACGTGAAACACCTAACAGGTCTGACAGTGGAGCCATGATTGGCATTGTAATCGCAGCCTGTCCGGTTCCGGATACAACGAAGAAGTTGAATACGGACTGGAACAGATACATAAGTACTGCTGCAACTGCTCCGGAAACTCCAGACAGTGCATTTGAAATATTATACATAATTGTATTAATAACCGTAGGTGTTGTCGGATCAGATCCACCAAGAACCTGCATGATGCCCTGTGCCATAGCAACAACAAGTGCAGCACCGATCAGGTCTTTTGCTCCATCTTTGAATGATGTTGCGATATCATTCAGTTTCATATCGTTCAGTTTAAAGATAACTCCAATCACACCGGAAACAATTCCCATAATGAAGAACTGAGTAGCAATCTCCGGCATGTAGTATCCTTGAGTCATAACTCCCCAAACTACCCATACTACTGTAGCAGCCAGTGTCAGAAGAACTAAAATGTGTCCAAGACCAAATGAATGTCCTTCGTCAATTCCTGTTTTTTCATTCTGCTCACGGAAATATGCATCGGTCTTATATGCGATTGAGATTGTCGGAGTCTTTTTGATCTTTGATGCATAGAACATAGTCATTCCACAGCCGAGTACTGTAAATACTACCCACATTACCATACGGAATCCTGCTCCAGAGAATACGTCAATACCTGCAATACCCTGTGCAATACCTACAGAGAATGGATTCATCCATGATGAACCGAAACCAATCTGTGTTGCAACATAAGTAACAAGAACTGCGATAACTGAATCGTATCCAACTGCAACAAACAATGGACAAAGAATCATAGTAAACGGAAGTGCTTCTTCTCCCATTCCAAAAACTGCTCCACCAAGAGAAAACAGTACGAAAAGTATCGGAATCAGCAGTTTTTCTGCTCCCTTTGCCTTACGGATCAATCCAATCAATCCGGATTCAATCGCTCCTGTACGGATCATGATACCGAATGCACCGCCTACTACCATAAGAAATGCGATAATCTCGATTGCAGAACTGCTTACGATTCCGTTATACATATAGTTGAAGAATCCTGTTCCACCATCTCCACTAAAGAGTGCTACTCCTTCTGTTACTACATTTCCTGCATCATCTGTCAGATACTGGAAACTTCCGTCTTTGATTACCGTACGGGTTTTCTCAACACCATTGATCATGTACGAAATATCCTGTGTTTCGTAAAATCCCTTTGGTACAAGGAAAGTCAGAAGTGCAGCGACAACAACTACTAAAAAGATAATAATGTAGGTGTCAGGCACTTGAAACCCCTTGTTAAAAGACTTTAACCCTTTTCCTTCTTTTTTGCTCATTTTCGAGTTTCCCTCCCATTTTTGATATACTATATCAGTGTACCATAGAATGCCTAAAATATAACTAAAAATTTACATATTTTATCAATTTTTGTCATTTCCCTGTATTTTTATACATCAAAAGATAGGTGTTTTATTCAATCAATCACATCATTCTGAAATCTTGACAAATGTTCATAAGGTAATATCAGTCTTCCCCTGAACAGTCCGCACCCATCATTGATCAGACTGTTATCTACTGCGGAAAACATATTTACATCCAGATCTGCCAGTTCCAGCTGCAAAAGACGCATGCCCCGTTCATAGGCTTCATCAAAATAAACGCACTCGCCTTCTGGAATAGCATCACGTCTTGCACGCTCATCCTGCTGTTTCTTCTCATATCCCAGATGATTCGCCGGACCAATTTCCGCAGTGTCATCCATTTTCTGAGTACGTAGCTGCACCTCCATGAAAGAACGGGAACTGTTATCATAAACTGTGATATGTAATGACTGATATCCTTCCCCGCTGGTTCCACAGATATAATCCCGGTAATACATCTTCACATCTTCATTAAGAAGCGGCGACGTACTTTTCTTTACTCCATAGGCAGACTCCACCGTAAACCCTCGTTCTTCCAGGAACCCGGGAAGAACATTGGCAATCTCATAAAGATAGCGGATCGACGCCGTTTCCTGATCTTCTCCTGGTTTCAGATGACACTTGGGCATACACAACACAATTCTGTATGCAATAAAATCCCGAAAACAACTGAGTTTATTTTTCAGTTCCGATACAGGAGGATAGGTTCCATGTTTTGTATAATAATCGTAAATATATTCCACAATATAGCCGTTAAATTTCTCTTCTGCCCGGATCAGCGATTTGATCCTTCCTTTAAATGTAAACGCAAGAAACGGATATTCATGAGCCATATATTTATAAAATTCCCGGATCTTCTGGGACTGGGCCGTAAGGAAATCATTGTGTTCTAAAAGCTCTGTGATCTGAATCAGGAAATTCACATGCATCATATCAATCTCATTATGAGTAAGTTTCGCTTCTTTTCTCAGATCCCGGGTATATTTCTGTAAAATTTTTAAAACCGTATCTCCTGAATACAGATAATCATTTAATGTAATCATAAGTTTTTCCTCTTTTGGAGTTATAGCGTGTTTGAAGATTGTAGAAATGATTTTTCAAACACGCTATAATCTATAACCGAAATTTAGTTTTTCATTAATTTTAATGCTTTGTCAATATATCTACTGTTCTGTCAGCCTTTAACCAAACTGCTTCTTTTTCTTCATGAGTAACAAAGATCAACGTCTTTCCCTCCGTCTTTTTCAAAATATAATCAATTGTTTTTGCTCTGGTTTTTTCATCAAGACCTCTGAGAGGTTCATCCATGATCACACAGTCTGATTCAGCCAGCAATGCCCTCAGGATAGATACTCTCCTACGCATTCCTCCACTCAGTTCACGAACCGGTTTCTGCCATATCTCAGTAAGCGCAACTGCTTTATACGCCTCCTCCAGTTCTCTGTCTGTTATTGTTTCTGTACATACCAGTCTTATATTAGAAGCAGCGCTCAGATTTTCACACAGACGATCTTCCTGAAATACTGCACTGAGTTTCCTGTCACTTACCCCTTCTATTTTCCCCTTATCCGGAATATCCAGTCTCAGAAGAAGCCGTATCAGTGTTGTTTTGCCACATCCGGATCTTCCTCTGATACAAGTGGTTTTCCCTTCCGGAAAAACACAGGACAAATCTTGCAGTACCTGCTGTTCTCCGTATGCTTTACTAATATGATCTACCTTTATATCCATATCTCTTCTCCGCCTGTAACAGACCTCATAAATAATGCATTTAAGAGGATTATCATAAATCAAAATTTCCGTTATCTATGTTCTATCATATAAACTACTCTGCTTACAATTCCAAGAAAACACTTTTCAAATACAAAACTGATCACAATTATCACAATTGTCCACGCAAAAAGATCCGGAGTATTCAGATATATTTTTGCATTATACAATTTCTCACCAATAGAACCTGAAGGTACTCCGATAACCTCTGCTGCCACTCCTGCCTTCCAGCACATTCCAAGAGAAAGCCTGCATGCTGAGAGAAAATAAGGCAGTACCTGCGATACATAAATATACCTGATCTGTCTTCTGAGATTCACACGAAATACTTTTGCCATTTCCAGTATCTTCCTGTCCGTCTGTCGTATTCCCTCAAGGATATTTGTATATATCACCGGCAGAACCATAAGAAAGGAAATAAAAACTGACAGATTTTTCGAAGGAATCCATATCAGGCACAAAATAATAAAAGATGCCACAGGTGTAGATTTGACCACTGCGATCACAGGTGCTGTCAGGATTTCCACTGTTTTTGACCAATATGCCCACACTGCCAGAAAGATTCCCAGAAGCACAGCCAGAAGAAATCCTGTCACAATGCGTACAAAACTAAATCCGACAGACTGCCAGAAATTTCCGCTGAAAATCAGTTCAAAAAGCTTTCGGACAACAGAAACAGGAGATGCCAGAAGGATCTCCTGTTTCAGATACATACTCGCAAACTGCCAGATTGCAATCCAGAAAAGTACTGCTAATATGTGAATTCCTGTATATTTCGTTCCATTGTCAGTTTTTGCTCTATCGTTTGTAATAGAATGCATCATCCGGCAACTGTCCTCCTATAATCTCAGGATTCTGATCATCCAGGGTTGCCAGATATCCTGAAAGCATGGTTTTCATCTCATCACCTTCAATAAACACAATACTGCAGTCAGGGATTGCTTTCTGCGCAACTTCTTTTGCAATAATATCATGATCTCCTATGATCTGGGCCGCAGCTTCTGTGTCACTATTAACAAAATCTACAGATGCTTTATAAGCATCCATAAAATCATTTACTTTATCTGCATGATCCTGAACAAACTCATTGTTCGCGATCACAACTCCTGTCACCAGTTTACTTCCGTCATCCATGGAATCTTCCCACAGTTTGTTCAGATCCAGGGCAACCTTCAGCTTATCGTTTTTCATCAGCGCTGTAGTTACAAAAGGCTGCGGAAGAAGTCCGACTGCTGTCTGATCCTGCACAAGTGCGGAGACTACCTCTGCGTGCTCAGATTTAAATTCAACAGTCACATCTTTTTCAGGGTCGATTCCATTCGCTTTAAGAACAGAGTTCAGAGCATATTCCGGAGTTGCACCCTTTCCACTGGCATAAATGGTCTTTCCCTTAAGATCCTCCACAGATTTTACACTGTCTCCATTCTCTACAAGATAGAGAACACCCAACGTATTGACCGCCAGGACACTGACATCCTTATCTGTCTTCTGATACAACGTTGCTGCCAGATTTGCCGGAACAGCTGCAATATCAAGCTTGTCCTGTACTACCATCGGAACAATCTCATCCGGAGATGCAGCAATCGTAAAATCGTATCCGTCTTCATCAAGAAGCTGCGCCATTCCCATTGCTGTCGGACCTTTCAGGGCGCCTATCCGGACAGCATCCGAAGATGATCCTTCGGATGCCCATACGCTGACCTCTCCAGTGTTACCGGTCAATCCTGCACAGATACACAAAGCCATTGCACAAATCATCAATTTTCTTTTCATTTTACTCAACATCCTTTCTTTATTTAAGAATTTAAAAATCATTTACAGCAGTTCAGAAAAATAATACAAATAAGGCGCAAAACTCTGTCTTTATGTCCCTGATTTCAAATCTGCCAGTATTTTTCTTAATTTACTTCCATAATCTTTTCCTGCTGCCCAGCCACCGCCATAAGGATTTTCCTGGATTCCCAGCCATTCCACGTAAGGCGCCGTCTCTCTTGTCACGTAATCAAAGCGTTCATCTACACATTCCTGATTCAGGGAATCTGTGGAGGCGTAGGCTTTGAGATGCTGAACCTGAGCACGTATTCCTGTTCTTACATCCGGAAATGCGATTCCTTTGACTCCACCTCCGGTTGTTCCAAGACCTGCGAAATTGAACTGGTCGATTCCCGCATCACCACCGAAACTCAGCCATCCGGTTTCCAGCATTGCCTGCGCAAAAACTACTTCACCACGTACATTCTCGGCATTTGCCTCCTCTACAATAATATTGCAAAAGATATCTATATCAGATGCTCCGCCGCCACTGAGTTCTTCAGATGGGTAAGTGCATCCCTGACTGTTGTATAATGAACACATTTCATCGACGGAAACAGTTGTTCCACCCATAATCGTGTAGTATCCATAAGTATTATCTGTCGGGTCTTCATCGGAGATAATTTCTTCTCCGTTATTTTCTGCATTTTCGAGATATTTAGGTTTGGAGATCTGTCCCTCTCCTGAATGATCAGTTTCCTGACTGTTTTTTTCTGCACTATCAGTTGTTTTAGCTATCGTGTCGTCATCTGGGGTATCTGCAGCATTGTCTGCTGCGCTGTTTTCTGTATCAGTGGACGCTATCCCTTCACTGGCACTTACCAAAGCAGGTGCCCCGAACATCAGGGCACCTGTTATTGTCATAAGCAGCCAGAAATATTTTCCCGGCACTTTTTTCATCTTATGCGTTTACCTTTCTCATTGCAGCTTCTACCACATGACCAACCAGTACAGAAGTTGTTACACTTCCAACACCGCCAGGTACAGGTGTAATAGCATCTACGATAGGCTCTACTGCTGCGTAATCAACATCACCGCAGAGTTTGCCTTCTGCATTTACGTTGATACCTACATCGATGATTGTCTGGCCTTCTTTTACATATTCGGCACCAACAACACCGGCGCGGCCTGCTGCTACAATAATGATATCTGCTTCACGTGCTACAGACGGCATATCTACAGTTCTTGTGTGGCAGATCGTAACAGTTGCGTTCTTTTTAACCAGCATCATTGCTGCAGGTTTACCAACAACAAGGCTTCTTCCGATTACTACTGCCTTTTTGCCTGTGCAGTCGATTCCGTAATGATCAAGGATTTCCATACAAGCCTGTGGTGTACATGGCGGGAAACCAATCTTCTTGCCTGTGAATACACCGGACATGGAAAGGTCTGTCATACAGTCAACGTCTTTTTCAGGAGCAAGTGCATTCTCGATCACTGCCTGATCCAGATGTTTTGGAAGCGGACGGAATAATAATACGCCGTGAATGCTGTCATCTTTGTTTACTTTATCGATTGTTGCAAGAAGTTCTTCCTGGGAAACATCTTCCGGAAGTAAGATTTTCTCACATGCAACGCCTAAAGTTTCACAGCGTTTTGTTGCTCCTCTTTCATAGGAGATATCGCTTGGGTTTTCACCAACACGGATGATGCAGAGGGTAGGATTTACTCCTTTTCCCTGAAGCTCTGCTACGTTTGCTTTGATTTTCTCGTTTAATGCTGCTGTTACTTCTTTACCTAATAACTGCTTAGCCATTTGTCGTTCCCTCCGAAATTATACGTTATTATTCTATACTGTATCTGAATGATTTCAGCATAACCGTCTCATAAATCATATGCACTCTGTAAAAAAATACATCTCAATAAATAATGTTACACTTTATTAAAAGAGACGGAAAACAATACAGAAATTTCTATTTTACTATTATTTCAGTCTGCCAAGTACGCTGTTGAATGTATCATCTGCGATCTTTGTATATTTCTCAAGCATGGCATCTGCTTTTCTGTTTAATTCTTCTGCATACTCTCTGTCAGCCATGGATTTTGTGTTGATGTATACGTTCAGGCTGGCACCCTGTAATGCTGCTTTACAGAAAGCTGCACCAACGCCTGCATCACTGATGGCAAGCTTAGAGCCTTTTGCACCGAATTCTACGATCAGTTCAATTGCTTCACAGCATTTCTCCATGATTTCCATTGGTACAGAGCAGGCATCTTTTAATACGATCTCCATGACTCTGGCTTTCTCAGCTTTCTCTTCTTCTGTTTCCTTTGGCATTCCATATGCCTTTGATAATGGCTCGAATACTTCTGCATCACGCTCGATCAGACGAAGGAAATCCTTCTGTAACTGATCGCATTTTGCTTTTAATTCGTACATTTCGTCTTCAACATCCGCATATTTCTTTTTTCCTACAGTAAGGCTTCCTACCATATTTCCAAGAGCAGTTCCTACTGCACCAACTAATGCAGACGCACCGCCGCCGCCCGGAACCGGAGCCTTAGATGCCAGAACTTCAACGAATTCTGTACATGTACTTGTTGAAAATCCCATTTTTTCTCCCTCTTTCTTTTTGTTTATATTTACTTATCTGACTCTGATATCCGCAGATTATTCTGCAATCTCTATAATCCTGATATCATTTGTCATTTCTGAACGCATTTCAGGTATGCTTTCAGAGAACCAATGATCACATCTCCCATAACTGCCATATCCTCTGCCTGAAAAGAAACAGGGAAGTTGTCAGAAAAGAGAATCTGTGAAGACGGCGGAAATTCCTCATCGCCCTCCCAGAGGATCATCTGTATTTTATATTCCGGAAAAATTTCTACTTCATAGGCAATATCTCCATGCTTTACAGGTATGGCACTGATATGCTCCATGATCGCCCTGAAATCTCCCGGACGGTTACCATAGGAAAATGCCAGACGTTTGATACATCTGCCGTCAAACTGTCTTAAATATACTTCTCCCCATGGCATCTCCCGGTATGTCTTAAATTTTCCGGAACTCTCAGACTTCACACCGTTTAAAAGAAAACGAATCGTCAGGATCCTTGCATAGATCATGTTCTCCAGTGGATAAAAACCTTTATCATCCGGAGTATGTGTTACTTCAAAATCCGGCCATGTAATCTGATACTGTGTTCCAAGAAAAGTTAAAGTAAGTTTTTTTGCTTCTTCATCGTAAGGAATAGACAGTCTGGAAGCAATTTCCTTCGGATCTGCAGTTGCAAACTCCTGAGTATAATGCTCCCATGGCATTCTTTCCTTACTGTCTTTTTCATAATTTAAGTCATTTAAGCTAAACGCCATATAAATCTCCATAAACAGGACAGATCAAAGGAATCTAAAGATCCGTCCTGTTATTTTTATTTCTCTAGATATTCATAATTTCTCATATAGAAATTACTGAAATTCATCAGCGGTTCTGAACCTCTTCCATTACAGTCGGGAACATACTTGTATCTGTATGAGGAATAAAACATGCACCTACAAATTCATCCATATAGATCGGTACTGTAGAAAGTTCCATATATGTCATATTTGCAGCAAGTTCATAAGTCTTCTTCTCTGCCGGTGTTGACAGAAGCATCAGATACGCACCTGTCAGAGAAGAGTTACCAATGTAGTGGAATTTCTCGATCGGGATATCCGGGAACATACCGATGTTGACTGCATTCTGCATGTTGATACCGCTTCCGATACCGCCTGCAACATACACATCATCGATCATGCTCACATCGAAGTCCAGAGAAGTAAGCATTGTACGGATTGCTGAGAAGATGGCACCTTTGGCACGGATGAAGTTGTCAATATCAACTTCTGTAATCTCAACATCCTTTACAGAACCTGCCTCTTCCTCAAATGCAAGGATATAGCTGCCCATTCCATATTTGTCATGTTTGATTCTCTTTCCTTCGCGGATAAATTTACCCTTCGGATTGATAATTCCGCAGATATAAAGTTCACTGATCACATCGATGATACCGGAACCACACAAACCTACAGGTTTGGTTCCCGGATCACCTACGATCTTGTAGGTCGGCTCCATAGTCTCTTTGTCAATGGTACATGCTTCGATGGCTCCATCTGTGGCACGCATACCACAGCTAATGTCACCACCTTCAAAGGCAGGACCTGCGGAACATGCGCAACTCATCATAAAATCTGAGTTTCCAAATACAAGCTCTCCGTTTGTACCAAGGTCGATAAACAATGAAAACTCCGGTCTGTTCCAGATCTGGCTGACCATTGTTCCGGCTGTGATATCGCCACCTACATAGCTTCCGATATTCGGCGCCATAATAATATGCGCGTCTTTATTGATATCAATCCCCACATCAGAAGCAAATAGGGAATTGGTCTTAAAGAATGCAGGGATATATGGTTCTGTACGTAATGGGTCAGAATTAATTCCTGCAAACAGATGATTCATAGTTGTATTGGATGCTACACACATCCTGTAAATACGGTCTCTTGGGAATTTTGCGCTTTTACACATTTCATGAATCATCGGGTTGATGGTCTCTGTAATTACAGCATCCTGTAATTTCTTTTGTCCACCAGGTTTCTGTGATTCCACAATACGATTAATTACATCTGCACCAAAACGGATCTGGCCGTTCCCTGCAGAACTCTTTGCAAGAATCTCACCGTTTTCCATATTGATCAGTACAGCAGAAACCGTTGTTGTTCCGATATCTACAGCAAGACCGCCGATTATTATATCTTCGTCTTTGCCGAAAATATCATACACGAACATATCGTCAGATGTGGCACGAATCACGCACTTCACTGCAAAATTGTTCTCTCTTAATACATCCGGAAGTTTCTTCAGAACTGCATAAGGGATACGAACCCTGCCAATATTTAAATATTTACGCAGTGCACGTGTCAGTCTCTCATTATCCGGCATTGTGTCATCCAGAGACGGAGGAGTCATCACAACTTCCACTACCTCAAGACTGTTCTTTAATTCTATGCCAGCAAGCTCAATGTCTCTCTTGGCATTTTCAAAAATGGCTATTTCCTCTTTAGAGCTTAAATCAGCTACTTTCATTCTGCTCTTATAGGCAGATGCAATATCAGGTACCAGCACATTTACATCTGCACTGATCTTGCTGCAGCATGCAAGGCGCCATCCTTCCTGATATTCTTCGTCAGAAATATGTAATGTCTTTTTGCTCTCCAGTTCTCCGCTCTTTAACTGGACACGGCATTTTCCGCAGGCTCCGTTTCCAGAACATGGTGCATCGATCGCCACATTGGCTCCACGAGCTACCTCAAGTAAATTGTCCCCCGCATTGGCAAACGCTTCTACCACACTGCCATCTTCGAATGAAAATGTTACCTTAAACATTCGGCAACCACCTTTCTCATAATCGTTAATAGCCTGTAATAAAACAAGGGCCGAAGACCGAAGCCTTCAGCCCCCATAATTATGTATTCAATTCGTATGAAACTGATTAGATTTCCAGATAGGAATCTGCATACAGTGTATTGCCTTTGAATACATCACAGGATTTGATAGTTTCCATCAGACGAAGGTCGTTAGGGTTAACGATTGCTGATGTAAGACCATTCATCATAGCCATTGCTACAAGAGCAGAGTCCATGATCGGACGGATATGTTTTGGCATACCGTTACTGTTGTTAGAAAGACCACCTGTAGAGTTCAGTCCCATTTCAGAGAACATCTTGATAGCTTCAAGAACTTCCATCTGTTTGTCCTGCATTCCTTTTACAACGAGGAATAACGGGTCAAACCACAGATCTTCTGTATCCATGCCCTGAGCCATACCTCTTTCAAGCATGTTCTGGCAGTGCATCATACGCTCATCATTGTCAGCTGCTACCATACCAGAGGAGCAAAGTGCGATACAGATTGCATCATTTGCTGCTGCAAGGTCGATATTGGAAATTCTGTCACCTGCGTCTGCAGAGTTAACGATTGGTTTTCCTTTTGCTCTGTTGTATACAGAAATACCAGCTTCGATAGCTTTCTGGTTTGTTGTATCCAGTGCAAGCGGAACATTATCAAACTCAGACTGAAGGAGCTGAACAGCCCATTTCATTAAGTCTTCGCCATCATTTTCTGCAGGTCCGATATTTACATCGAGGTAAGTAGCACCAGCATCCAGCTGCTGTTTTGCTCTTTTGATGATCGGTTCAGGATCTCTTTCTGTAAATGCTTTGTTTACTGCCGGTGCAGTAGTGGAAAGTCTTTCTCCAATTGTTACGAATTTTGCCATAACCCTGTTCTCCTTTTATATTTATTTATACAGAGAAATCTGACAATTGCAGATCCTCTGCATACATTTTTCTTTATAATCCGGCCAGTACAAAACCGACCAGATGTTTACGGTCATTAAATCTGACCGTCTGCCTGCAGATCCTTTAAGAATTTAACAAGCTGTACAGCTTCTCTTGGTCCAACGATGATTTCCCATCCAGGAAGTTTTGCTTCCAGATCACCCTTCAGAACCGCTACTTTACCAGGAATGATCAGTTTTCTGGATTTAACCTTCGGTTCAACATTCTCTTTGATATAAGAAGAAATACTGTTACCGGAGAATTTACCAGCTGCCCATGATGTCAGTACGGAAAGTCCGCCTGCATCATTGATTACCAGGTTAAGCGGAACACCGGAACGCTCCAGCTCGCCGGATACTACGAAATATGTAAGAGCAAAGTCTACAGTAGTAACTACTACTGCATTCTCATCAGCACCATTTAACGGATAGATGCCTGGCTCAACTTTCATTGGCTTCTGCGGGTCAGTGTAAACGTTCTGACGCAGACCATATAATGGAAGAGCCTCTGCATATGTCATCTGCTCCATAACGATGATGGAACCATATTTCATTGTAAACATAGATGCTAAAGCTGCCTGTAAGTGAAGGTCACCTTTTGCGATCTTAACAAGGTTTACGATAGATGGATAACCAAATGTTCTGTCCTGATCTTTCAGAGCTGCACGACGAACCTGTACAGTGTTTGCAAAGGTTTCTTTAATGTCAGCGCCTGTTGTATCAAGAACAAGATTCTTGTTTCCAAGTTTTTCAAGAGCTGCTGTTGTATCATATAATTCATTTAAGTCTTTACCGGATACACCGAGAACAACACCTGCTTCTGTAGCAACTGCGTTCATTGCTTCATAGTTGGAAGCATCAGCACCGTTTAAGACCGGTTTGCTGTCTTTGCATACTGCAAGAGCTGCTTTAGCGATTTCAGGATCTTTACAGTCAAGAACTAAAGTTCTGCCAAGACCTGCTGCTTTTTCTACAAGTGCAGTATATTTAGCTGCATCTGCGCCTTCACCACAGTTTACATATACAAGTTCAGCATACATTCTTTCGCCGATACGGTCATAATCTACCTTCGGAATTTCTGCAAGTTTTGCCTCTACTGCAGCGTCATCCATGCATGTGCACAGAGCTACTGCATATCTTGGCTTGCTTACAAATGTTTTTTCATGTCTGAATAATACTGTTTCTCCACCCAGAGTGTGCTCTTCTGCACCAGTACCAATTTTGATTGTCTTCATTGGCGGAGCAGTAGCCTCGGAAAGAGATGCTAAAGCTTCATCAGACATATGCGGACATTGTTCGATTTTCATAGCGCCCTGAGCAACTTTCATAGAGAAAGCCATACAAGTTGGGCATCCGCATTCCTTACAGTTTTTCTTTGGTGTTAATTTAAAAATCTGAATACCATTCAGTGCCATTTTATTTGTTCCTCCTATTCAATTACGCAAGTGCTTTGATCATTCTGGAAATAGCTGCAACAGCTTCCGGATGTCTTAAGATGACTGCATCAGATCCGGCTGCAAGGTCAGCAGCAGCTGTCATAACTTCCATATCGATTCCACGCTCTTCTTCCGGTCCCCATTCAGGCATATCTTTCTCAGAAGCTGTTGCTTCTTTTACGCCCCATGTTTCAGCGGATACCGGTGTAATGATAGGCATCTGCAGCATGTTATCATTCTGAGATAAAGCTGCACCTTTAATACGGTCCATAGTGGATACAACATATTCATATCCATATCCGGCAGCAGCACTACCGATATTCATAACAATTTTCTGTGCATTAACGCCTAACTGAGTAGTTACAACGTTAAGCTGTTTAGCAAGGTTGATATCTACGGCAGATTCTGCACCTACGATCTGATCGTAAGCAAGTCCTGCTGCAGCACCGATTGCTTTGTAGTTTTCTTCTTTTTCTGAAAGAATCAGTACGTTTCTTCCCTGAAGAGCTTCTGCTACCTTAGGAAGGAGTTCTGCGTCTTTCTCTACATTCTTGCATCCTTCAACTACTAATGGTGCATCAATTGCATCTGCAACTTCTTTAACAACTGCGATAAGTTCATCAACAGATTTGTTTACACCGTTCGGATCTCCACCCTCAAGGATCAGAGCTACAAAGTCAGCACCTTCCATAGCTGCTGCTTTTTTAGCCATTTCTCCGATTGTGGATGCTCCGTCATAGTATGCTTTGATACCTTCGGATACAATATTCTCAAGACCCATATCAGAGATTTCAACACCGATCTTAGGTGCGTTTTCTGATGGTGCATCAAAAGAATAAAATGGATAAGTAGAGTCTCCGCCGATTGTTACAGTCTTATCTCCGCTACCAATTGTGACTGTATTAATCTTTGCATTAAATTTCTGAAGTTTCTGATTAAACGGCATTTCTATTTGGCCTCCTTAAAAAAATTACTATGTACTTGCCTCTACGCAGACAAATCACATCATCTCATATAGTATACTACATCATCGGGTCCATTGACAAGGCTGGATGATTATGTTCTGTTAAAAATGCAACAAGCTCTTCTGGATCTGTTGTATTTGTCTCGTCACCAATCATATCAGTAAAGTTGTCAATACCATACAGTTCCTTTGCTGTCTTATTCAAACGCTCCGCAACTGTCTCTTTTAATTCCTTAGGCATCCATACGATACGTTCAATACCGCCTTCTGCCTTCATGAATTTCTTGGATGAAATAAAGTGTTTACCATGTCCCATGAATCCTGGTGTCTGAACACCGCCGCCAGTCATAGATGCCATCTCTGAGAATGTCATTCCGAGAGGTGTCATTCCTGCATATTCACGGTTGGCGATTACTACACCATTAGAAAACGGCTCAATACCACAGATACACTCAAAGCATCCACAGGAAGTCATAGGATCCTGCATAATGGAATAAAGTGTAACGTGTTCGAGAGCTCCCTGTGAGAATTTTTGTACAGCTTCATCAACATCCTCATAAGAACCAAGGTTCTCATCAATTGGTCTTTCCTTTGTAATGATCTGACAAGGTCCGTTTGGATCCAGTTCATTTGTTGCTTTTGCATCCAGCCATGAAACGGCTCCGCAAAGTCCAAGTCTCTCTGGTGTAACAACACATACATGAGACGGTGAAAAAGCCTGACAAAGGATACAGCTGTAATATACGTCTACAGTTTCATCTGTAAGATTTTCAAGACGTGCATCACGTTTATCGAATACAGGGATTGCTACCTCATGACGGATTCTTGTACACTCAGCCGGATCAGTATAAACGGTTACCTGACATTTATCAACTACAGCTTCAAACTCATTTTTTACCTGTGTATACAGAACTTCACCGATATGTCTGATACGGAATCCTGCATTGTAAGCTTCCTTACCGATACGGATCCTCTGCATATCTCTCTGTCCTGTATGATAAACTCCCTCAATACAGTTAATGTAATTGTGGAATTTACGCTCAATTACAGGTTCAAAATCAGGCTGCATTCTCTTTCCCGCTACTTCTACCACGTAAGCGATCGGATTCTTGCTTCCCAATTCCATTTCATCTACATCTGGTCCTACAACTGTAATCTTGTGGTCCTCTACCTCATCCATGCTTCTTGTCTGCACAAGTTCTGCACAATCCACACGGGAACCGTCGAACTCAACCTGCATATCTTTACGACGGATAATCTCGCCTTCGAATGCAGACGCAAACGCAACAGGAATATCAATATTGGTAATTTTGATCTTAATATTTCTGGCTTCCAGAGAAACCTTATTAAAATCAGCAACATTCGGGCATGCGATCAGCGCACCCGGAACTTCTGTAATGTTTTCATCTTCATTGGAAATCACAGGGAATCCAAGTTTGATTGCTCCTGCACCAGCAGCCAGAATCACATCATCGATCGGTTTAAACGCATTGACAAATGCCGGTACTCTCTCTGATGTATACTTGATCAGAGCGGCTGCATCTCCAGGAGTAACGTTTCCGAAGATCAGAGCTGCACGAAGTGCCACGGATACTACATGGATTACAGAAGTAATATCTTTTCCAAGTGGTACGATTCGAACATTATAGCCCATTTTCAATCCAAGTTCCTGCGCCTGGTCAATAATTCCTCCAACAAGTGTAACAAGAATTCCCTGTGCCTGATAACTCTTTACCAGATCTACACCTTCCTGTGCGGTAGGTGCCGATCCAATAATAACAGCTACACCAGGAATATCACCGGTTACAAGAGGTACACCAAGTTCACGGATTATGGAATCCGGAAGGTGTCCATAGTACGGTTCACTGTATGGCTCCGCTCCATCCAGATACTTCAGTACTTCTATGAACTCTGCACAAAGTGCGGTAGCGACTCCGGACATCAAAGCGTCATCTAACTGATGCTCTCTTGTCATAAGAGATTTGATCACACCAAGTGCTTCTTTCATTTCACCAAGGGTCTTCACCTTGACTCCTGTTACTGCATAGTAACATGGCAGACA
The DNA here is from genome assembly GCF_020593585.1 of Blautia sp. DFI.6.71. Taxonomy (NCBI): domain Bacteria; kingdom Bacillati; phylum Bacillota; class Clostridia; order Lachnospirales; family Lachnospiraceae; genus Blautia; species Blautia sp. DFI.6.71. The sequence continues at coordinate 44,975 of NZ_JAJDMJ010000015.1, read as the reverse complement.
GTAGGCAGTATGAGGAAATTCAACTGCCTTGTCTGCGCCGTGCTGTGCAATGGCTCCCTCTACAGCCTGACAGGTTAACCCGTAGACTGCATCATTTCCGTTAAAGATTCTGTCGATTAACAATTTGCACATCTCCATTTCGTATTTAGAATAATACTATGGTTTTATCTATATAACGCTTTAGGCGTTTAAACCCCGGAGACGTTTAGTGGCTTCCGCATTGCCCATCCACGACTCCGGGCAAAACCACCAATCTTTACATCATCGGATCAAGAGCTAATGCCGGATGGCCTTTTTCTGTAAGGAATCCAACCAGTGTCTCCGGATCAGTAGCGATTGTTTCATCACCGATCATATCTGTAAAGTTTTCAATACCATAGAGTTCATTTGCTGTCTTATTAAGACGTTCAGCAACAAACTCTTTCAGTTCTTTCGGCATCCATACGATACGTTCAATACCGCCTTCTGCCTTCATGAACTTCTTGGAGCTGATGAAATGTTTACCATGTCCCATGAAACCAGGTGTCTGAACACCACCACCTGTCATGGATGCCATTTCTGAGAATGTCATTCCAAGAGGTGTCATGCCTGCATACTCACGGTTAGCGATAACAACACCATTGGAGAATGGCTCGATACCGCAGATACACTCGAAGCATCCGCATGATGTCATAGGATCCTGCATGATAGAGTACAGTGTAACGTGCTCTAATGCACCCTGGGATAATTTCTTAACAGCTTCATCTACATCTTCATAAGAACCAAGGTTCTCATCAATAGGTCTTTCTTTTGTAATTACCTGGCAAGGTCCGTTTGGATCCAGCTCGTTGGTAGCTTTTGCATCCAGCCATGAAACGGCACCGCAAAGTCCAAGTCTCTCAGGTGTAACAACACATACGTGAGACGGGGAGAATGCCTGGCAGAGGATACAGCTGTAATATACATCTACAGATTCGTCTGTCAGAGTATTCAGACGGTCATCACGTTTCTCGAAGATCGGGATAGCAACTTCATGACGGATTCTTGTACACTCAGCAGGATCTGTATAAATAGTAACTTCACATTTATCAACAACTGCGTCAAATTCATTCTTAACCTGTGTATAGAGAACTTCACCGATATGTTTGATCTTGAAGCCTGCAGCAAATGCATCTTTGCTGATACGGATTCTCTGCATATCTCTCTGTCCTGTATGGTATACACCTTCGATACAGTTGATGTAGTTATGGAACTTACGCTCGATAACAGGTTCAAAGTCAGGCTGCATGTTTTTACCTGCAACTTTAACAACATATGCAATGCTGTTCTTGCTGCCAAGTTCCATGTCGTCTACTTCCGGACCAACAACTGTAATCTTATGGTCTTCTACTTCACTTGCATCACATGTATGTACAAGCTCTGCACAGTCTACACGGGAACCATCGAATTCAACCTGCATGTCTTTACGACGGATAATCTCACCTTCGAATGCAGATGCGAAAGCAACCGGGATATCGATGTTTGTAATTTTAATCTTGATGTCACGTGCTTCCAGAGAAGTCGCATTCCATTTGGAGATGTCTTTCTGGCAGATCAGGCTCTTTGGTACTCTTGCAACATCTTCCTGGTTTGTGATAACCGGGAATCCAAGAGCGATAGCGCCTGCACCACAAGCTACGATCACATCATTTAACGGTGCAAATGCATTAACAAATGCAGGTACACGTTTCATTGTGTAATCCATCAGAGTTGCAGCATCACCTGGTTTTACGTTACCGAAGATAAGAGCTGCACGAAGTGCTACAGATACTACATGGATAACTGCTGTAACGTCTTTTCCAAGCGGGATAACACGTACGTTAGCACCTGTCTTGTATCCAACTTCCTCTAACTGGTCAATAACGTCACCAACCAGAGTGATCAGGATACCCTGAGACTGATAGGATTTAACAAGGTCTGCTGCTTCCTGAGCGGAAGGAGCTTTTCCAAGGATAACTGCTACACCAGGGATATCGCCTGTTACAAGCGGTACACCAAGTTCACGGATCACTGCATCTGCAAGATGTCCGTAGCAAGGAGCTTCATAAGGAACTGCTCCGTCAATATATTTCAGAACTTCGATAAATTCTGCGCAGAGAGCTGTAGCAACGCCTGACATAAATACGTCATTTGTTCTTTTCTCTCTTGTCATAAGAGTTTTTACTACTGCAAGAGCATCTTTTAACTCTGCAAGAGTTCCAACCTTTGTTCCTGTTACTGCATAGTAGCATGGTAAAGAATATGCTGTATCAGGGAAGCTGACTGCTTTGTCAGCGCCGTATTTTTCAATTGCCTGGTTGATGGCACCCTCTGTAAGTCCATAAACCGCGTCGTTTCCCGCAAAAACACTTTCAAATAAAGTCACTTGTTCTACCTCCTAATATATGATTACTGACGATCTATCTTTTCTTTTATTTTAATGATCTCATTGGTAACTGTCTTGCTGAAGTCATACGGGGATTTTCCCTGTCTGTCTGCATCAATTACCTCTGTGTTGTAATGAATCATACCTAAAAGATCTTCCTGTGGAATCCGTTCTCTGATAAAGTTTTCGTCATCTTCATTGCGCACTTTGTTTGCGACAACCTTTACCTGAGACACTCCTAAATCTTTTGCCAGGCGCTTTACATTTTTATATGTCTGCACACTCCTTGCACCTGGTTCGATCACTACGATAAATGCGTCAACTCCTTCTGTGGTTCCTCTGCCGAGATGTTCCAAGCCGGCCTCCATATCAAGAATTACTACATCTTCTCTTCTAAGTACCAGATTATTGATAATGCGCTTTAACATTACATGTTCCGGGCATACACATCCGCCACCGCCTGTCTCGACAGTTCCCAGGACAAGGAGCCGTACGCCATTACAGACCTTACCATATTTCTCCGGAATATCGTCTACTTTCGGATTCAGATGATAGAACTGATTTCCTGCTGTAGCCCCTGTACGTTCTTCCACCAGCTTACGCATCTTTGAAATCGGTACAATAGAATCCAGAGTTTCTTCATCAAAGCCTAATGCAAGACCAAGATTCGCATCCGGATCCACATCTGCTGCAAGTACCGGTCTGCCCTCTGCTGCATACAACCTGGCCAGCGTTGCTGCAAAAGTGGTTTTGCCTACGCCGCCTTTTCCTGTAACTGCTATTTTCATTTTACGTCATCCACCTTTTATTACATTTTTAAGATCACAGCAGATTAGATTCCTAATGCTGTTCTCTTCTCTTCGATTCTTTCGATCATCAGATCAACTAATTTCTCAATATCTGTTTCTACTGTATAAGCAGCTCCTGTCCATTTTCTTGTTCCCTCTGTAAGAAGCTCTCCCATTTCTGAAGAACCGGAAACATATGGATCAACACCAAGGAATGTATCAATACCGGTACCTACTACATAGTTACCGATGGATACAGCTTTTTCAGACATCCACTCAGGAGCACATCCAACTACAGGAAGCTGATTGATCTGAAGACCTGCATCTTTTGCAAGTTCAGCAGCAAGGATCATCATACGGGAAATATCTACGCATGATCCCATGTGGAGTACCGGTGGGATATCAGCCAGTTCACAGACACGTTTCAGACCTGCACCGCAGAGATCTTTTGCAGATTTGTCCATAAGACCTGCTTTTGCAGCTGCCTGCGCAGAACATCCGGAAGCAATGACAACAATATCATTGGCGATACATTTCTTCATCAGTTCAATATGTGCATAGTCAGGACGGATCTTAGGATTGTTACATCCAACCATAGCAACAGCACCACGGATAACACCGGAAGTGATGCACTCAAGTAATGGTTTTGTTGTTCCTGTCTCATCAACCTGAGAGTTTGTAACACCGTCAAGAACCTTAACGATTGCTTCTACGGAATAACCAACTGTAGCTTTCTGTTTCAGCTGTGGGATATGTACAAGTTCAGGTTTTCTGTTCTTGAAGTTGTCAATAGCCATCTTGACGATTGCTTTTGCATTCTCTCCTGCTGTCTCAGCATTGAATCTGATAAATTCAGCATCAGGCATCTGAGCGATCGGAGAAGTTGTGATAAATTTAGTATGGAAGCATTTGCTTAAAGGTCCTAATGCAGGGAAGATACACTGAACATCTACTACGATCGCTTCGCAGGCACCTGTCAGTACTACATTCTCCTGCTGCAGGAAGTTACCGGCCATCGGAACACCGCGACGCATAGCTACTTCGTTTGAAGTACAGCATACACCGGAAACAGTGATTCCTTTTGCTCCTACAGATTTTGCATAATCGATCATTTCTTTGCTGTCTGCATATTCACAGATCATCTCGGAAAGACTCGGATCATGTCCGTGTACAACGATGTTTACATTCTCTTCAACCATTACACCAAGGTTAGCTTCAGTGTCAATTGGCTTCGGAGTTCCGAATAAAACATCAGAGAACTCTGTTCCCATCATGGAACCGCCCCATCCATCAGCCATACCGCAGCGGATAGACTGTTTTACAAGAGCTTCCGGAAGAGAAGAACATCCCATATGAGCCATATGTAAAGAAGTGGAAACCTCACGGTCGATCGCACGTGGTGCAATTTCATTTTCAATCAGTTTCTCTTTCTGTCCTGCAGGCATTCTGTCAAGGAATCTCTGATATCCAAATGGTTTACCATATTCCATCAATCCTGTCTCAGCCATTTCATGAGCCAGATCATAGATATCTTTTCCTTCTGTCTCTACGCCCCATTCTTTTGCGATACGGATCAGTTTCTCAGGATCTTTTACCTGATAGTTTCCGCCGTCTTTTGCACAATATAATGTGTGGCAGATTTCACGACCGTGATCAGAGTGAGTAGCTGCACCACCTGCTGTAAATTTCAGGAAGTTTCTTCCTACGATACCATGAACGTCACATCCGCAGATACCTCTTGATGCTTTAGGGGTAATACGACATGGTCCCATAGCACAGATACGACAGCAGACACCCTGCTCACCGAATTTACAATGTGGAGTCTGTTTTTTTACACGAAGCTGCCATGCGTCAGCTCCAACCTTTGCACCTGTCTCCAAAAGTCTGGCAGTAGCCTCTTCAAACTCTTCCACTGTAGTTAATTTGAATTCACTCATTATAGACCTCCTTTAATTCTGGTTTGTGTATTCCTTTAAGATACACATTTTTATTTTATTAATAATCCCACAGGCAGGAAATCCCGGTTATCTATAGGTTATCTATATCTGAAGAATTGGCTCCGTTAAAGATAACTGTGATAACCCATCCCATCCCCTCCCATGGGTTATTTAACTTAAAAAATAAAGATGTAAACTTGTATTTATCTCTGCATATATAGATTTCCTATGCGCAGAAACATCCCTCATCGGATTCTCATCCGACAAGGGGTGTTTCTTATAATTTTAAATTATCAACGATTGCACGAAGTGCAGTCTTGACAGGGTTGTCTTCCGGAAGTGTGCTTGTAGGACGTCCTTCACAGTCATATTCATAAACTGTTTCATCCTGTGGAACAACACCAAGAAGTGTCAGTCCCTGATTTGCAATCTCTTCCTGAATTCCCTTATTCAATTCTCCTTTCGGAGCTCGGTTAATGATCAGACCGACTGTATCAGGATGCATATCACATTCTTTAATGAGTTCTGCAATCCTGCCTACTGCCTGTACGCCTCTTCTGGAGCAGTCGCTGACCAGAATGGCAGTCTGCATGCTCGGAAGAACACCTCTGCTGATATGTTCCATTCCGGCTTCATTATCTACAACAATATATGGATAATTATTCTGGTATTTTGCAAGCTGAGTCTGAAGAAGACCATTCACATAACAGTAGCAACCCTTTCCCTGAGTTCTTCCCATAACAAGAAGATCAAAGTCATCATCCTCAACCAGAGCATCTTCAAAACGCATTTCCGCATAATCAGCTTTAGACATTCCGGTAGGAATTGGATTCTCTTTTGCAAGCTCTGCACGTGCAATTTCTTCACGCACATCGCCAAGAGTTGTCTCTACCTTTACGCCAAGAACCTCATTGAGGTTTGAGTTTGCATCAGCATCTACTGCAAGAATCGGCCCTTTACCCTTTTCACACAGGTACTGGATCAGCATTCCGCATAATGTTGTTTTTCCCACGCCGCCTTTTCCTGCGACAGCAATTACGTGTGCCATAAAACCAGGTGCCTCCTAAATCTGTCTTAGTATTCTTTCTATAAATAAAAAATGATGTTAAGGTCAAAAGGTGTTTTGTCCCTATCTTAATATCAGTCACATTTCAGTTTCACAATACTGTTGGCAAGGTCAACCATTAAAATAGTTCCCTCGACCACTCTCTCATCTCCCATAATATCACGGAGAATCAATTTATTCCCATCCACATCTATACGGGAAACATTTTTAAAAATAACAGAATCGTCACTTTCTTTATATACAGTTGCCAGACACATGTGATGTCGCCTCCTATTTCATCTCTTCTTTAACAAGTGTTAAGGCAAGTCCAAGTCTCATATTGCCTTTCTGAAAATCTGCAACAGCTTCCTTAATAGTCTTACATGCTGCATCCATTCCCATCTTGGCAAGGTTATCAGCCATCTGATCCAGTTCCTGAGCATGATGCTCATTGTGCTGAAGCATATATGTCAGAAGAGCCAGTGTCTCATTCTTACAGTCACCTTCACTGCAGGATCCGCAATGAGCAGTATCACAGGCATGATCTGCATGAGAATGTCCATGATCATGACCTTCGCCATGAGTATGCTCATGAGTATGAGTCATACCATCTTCATGGGTATGTTCATGGGTGTGTCCATGCCCATGCTGGACAAGATTCCCATTTTCATCTTTGATTAAATGCATGGTTAAATGCTCCCTTCTATTGAAAAATACACTGAATTTATAAAATTCAGTCTTTTTTTATGACAATAAATTATCAATTTACTGATATTATACATCTTTTTTTTCGTTTCCGCAAGCCATTTAGCATAAATAATCACTAAAAAAATTTTGAAATATATGCTTTGAAATAGCTTTTTTCACAAGAACTGTTAATACTTTAACCATTATGTTATATTGTTAACAATGTACTCTTGCAAAAACTTAATAATTTTTATGTACTTCTGACACATTTTTATGTTATACTTGGACCAGATTATCGGGCAAAGCAGCTTGCCCAAAGTGTATATAGGAATTGGAGGAATTGTTTTGGATAATACTGTTTTTCTGAATACAAACAGAGAGATGCCTTTACTCGGACTGGGAGTATACAAAGCCACCGGGGAAAATGAGGCCGAAAATGCTATTATTTCTGCTGTTGAATCAGGATACCGTCTGATTGATACAGCCTCCGTATATAAAAACGAAGAAAATGTAGGACGGGGAATCGCCAGCTGTGGAATACCGCGAAATGAACTTTTTATTACTACAAAAGTATGGAATACCGCACAGCGTCTGGGAGACATTCAGGGTGCTTTTGAAAGAAGCCTGGACCGGCTCAAACTGGATTATGTGGATTTGTATCTGATCCACTGGCCGGTTCCGGGATGTTATCTCAGCACCTGGAAAGTACTGGAGGAAATCCAGAAATCCGGGCGGGCTCTTTCTATCGGTGTCAGTAATTTTGAAATCCGTCATCTGGAAGAACTGGAAGCCAATTCCGGAATCATACCTGCTGTAAATCAGATTGAATGCCATCCTCTCTGCTATCCGAAAGAGCTGATTGATTATTGCCAGAATAAAGGAATTCAGGTACAGGCATATGCCCCACTTGCCAGAGGCGCATATCTTGATAACGATGTAATGTGTGTACTTGGAACCAAATACGCTCATACTCCCGCTCAGATCGGTCTGCGCTGGGCTACTCAGAAAGGAATTTCCGTAATTCCCAAATCCGTACATCCTGATCGCATCAGAAGCAATGGCAATATTTTTGATTTCACAATCGAACAGGAGGATATGGATCTGATCGATACTCTGAACGAAAATTTCCACAGTTCACATGTTCCCGAGGATTTAAGGGACATTGCATTCTGATAAAGAGTAGTTAAAAAATATTTTATCATTCAAATGTAAAAAGCAGATGTATTTATATAACATCTGCTTTTTGCATATTTATCATCTCTGTCTATAGAATTTTCCGTAAATGATGCATTCAAAAGTTTTTCGTAACCATTCAGCAGTCAGCTATCCCGCGAGGTACTGAACAGTTACAGTTTCTCTATAACATCTCAGTTAGTTTTCTGTCCGTCTTCCCATGGAAGCATCGGCGTCTCCACTTTTTTATCTCTTACCATAAGGTCGATCACCGCTTCCGCTGCACTTTTTCCTTCGAACAGGACTTTGTTTATTTCCGTGATGATCGGCATTTCCACATCATATTTCTCAGCCAGTTCTTTTGCTGCTTTTGCGGAATAGACGCCTTCCACGATCATTTTCACTTCAGCCATCGCCTGCTCCATGGTATATCCTTTTCCCATCAGATATCCGGCTTTCCGGTTACGGCTGTGGACACTGGCACAGGTAACGATCAGATCTCCGATCCCGGACAGACCATAAAAGGTTTCCATACGTGCTCCCATTTTAACACCCAGACGTGAAATTTCTGCAATTCCTCTTGTGATCAGGGCTGCTTTGGTATTATCACCGTATCCCAGACCATCTGCGGTTCCGGCTGCCAGTGCGATCACATTCTTTAACGCTGCGCCAAGCTCCACTCCCAGCATATCCGGCGTGGTATAAACTCTGAAAACAGGGCTCATAAAGATTCCCTGCAGATATTCTGCTGTCTCTCTCTGGTGAGAACTTACCACACAGGTAGTCGGAAGTCCTTTTCCAACCTCTTCTGCATGGCTTGGGCCGGAAAGCACAGACACATTTGCCTGTGGAAGTTCCTGTTCAATGATCTCGCTTAAAGTAAGAAGAGTTTTTTCCTCCACACCTTTGGCAACATTTACAATTTTCTGTCCGTTTTTTACAAAAGGCGCCATACGCTTGCAGGTACTTCTGGTATAAGGCGAAGGAACTGCCAGAATTGCCACATCTGCATCCCGCAGGCTTCTCTCAAGATCTATTGTGATATCAATCGGTTCAGGAATCTTTACACCCGGAAGTTTGCTCACGTGTTCCCGCTTTTCTCTTAATGTTGTTATCTCCTCCCCAAGCGCCGACCAGAGAATCACCTCGTGTCCATTATTGTAAAGAAGGATAGACAGGGCAGTTCCCCAGCTTCCCGCACCAAGCACACTTATCTTTGCCATATAAATACCTCTTTTTATTTATTTTTTTTGCTTAAATAAATTTTACTTTCTGTCCCGTCAAGAAGCCGTTTTATGTTCTTTTTATGTCTGTAAAATGCCAGTACTGTCAAGAGTCCCATAACAATATAAAGCTCGATCATATGATAAGAATCCATATGATAAGAACCCATCTGTCCAAATACGATCATACTGATAAATGCAGCCAGATATGCACTTACCGAACACAGAGAAACATAGTGTGTCAGGAAAAACAGTCCGAAAAATACAATTGCACAGATCACAAAAATCCGCCAGTCAAAAGCAATCACAAGTCCTACAGATGCAGCTACGCCCTTCCCGCCCTTAAAATTAAGATAAAACGGAAAATTATGCCCCAGAATACACCCAGCTGCTGCATAAAGGCTCAGCAGCGGCAGAATATCTCCATAAGAATTTCCGAATATTGCCCTTACGATCAGGATGGCCGCAATACACTTCAGACAGTCACACAACAGATTCAATGCCCCGGCCTTTTTGCCAAGTGTACGCAGTACATTTGTAGAACCCAGATTTCCGCTTCCCTGTTTGCGGATATCAATATGATAAATTTTTCCTAAAATGTATGCGGTCTGAAAAAGTCCGCATGCATATCCAATTACAATACAAATCAGGCGTTCCATGATTATTCTTTTTCACCTCGTTCACGAATAATGAATTTCAGTGATGTTCCCGTAAATCCAAAGGCATCCCTGATCTTATTCTCCAGATATCTGGTGTAAGAGAAATGCATCAGCTCTTTGTCATTTACAAAGATAACAAATGTAGGCGGTTTGACAGCTACCTGTGTCATATAGTAAATCTTCAGACGTTTTCCCTTATCAGACGGAGGCTGCTGCATTGCCACTGCCTCAGAAAGGATTTCATTCAGGACACCCGTCTGGATACGCAGTGTCTGGTTTTCGATAACCGCATCGATCGTTTCAAACATTCTGGAAATCCTGAGTCCTGTTTTTGCAGAAATAAATACCAGTTCCGCATATGGCATATATGCCAGAACCTCGCGGATTCTGTTTGTGTGCTTATAAATAGTCTTATCATTCTTTTCAATGGCATCCCATTTATTTACGGCAATGATAACACCCTTTCCTCTTTCGTGGGCAATACCTGCAATCTTGGCATCCTGTTCTGTAACACCCTCTGACGCATCGATCATTACAATGACAACATCCGCACGTTCTACTGCAGTCACTGTACGGATCACACTGTATCTCTCAATCTCCTCTTTGACTTTTCCCTTACGGCGAAGTCCGGCAGTATCAATAAAGATATAATCCTTTCCCTGCCATTTTACTCTGGTATCTACCGCATCTCTTGTAGTTCCGGCAATATCAGAAACAATCACACGGTCTTCTCCCAGAAGTTTGTTTACCAGTGACGATTTTCCTACGTTTGGTTTTCCCACAATGGCAATTCTCGGGATTTCATCATCTTCTTCTGTATCTGCATCCTCAGGGAAATGTTTTGCCACTTCATCCAGCATATCACCCAACCCCATACGGTTTGCCGCAGAAATCGGAATCGGTTCACCGATACCAAGGTTATAGAACTCATAAACATCCATCATAAATTTCTGGATACTGTCTACCTTATTCACAACAAGGACAACCGGTTTGCCGCTACGTCGGAGCATATCTGCCACCTTCGCATCGGAATCCACCAGTCCCTGATGAACGTCTGTGATAAAGATAATAACATCTGCCGTATCAATGGCAATCTGTGCCTGCTCTCTCATCTGAGAAAGGATGATGTCACTGCTGTCCGGCTCAATACCGCCTGTATCGATCATGGTAAATGTCTTGTCCAGCCATGTCACATCTGCATAAATTCTGTCTCTTGTAACGCCGGGTGTATCTTTTACAATAGAAATCTTCTCACCTGCCAGCGCATTAAACAATGTGGATTTACCTACATTAGGCCTGCCCACTATCGCTACTACCGGTTTGCTCATATATCTGTCTCCTTCTTATCTTTTTATGGTCTGGTGCTTCGATCAGACAGTTTACCAGGTCAGCACCCGGTTCATCTACCACTACAACTTCCGTCTTAAGAGCCTGTCTGACATCTTCCACCGTCAGGTCATCCAGAAAAACATCCTCGCCGCTTCTGAGCATATTGCATGGGATCAGTACTTTTTCTCCCAGATTTCTCTGCGCAAGCTGATCCATAAGATCAGTAGCTGTGATCAGACCGGAAACTGTGATCTTCTCTCCAAAGAAATTATTCTTTACTGCATATACTTCAGCCTGGACATTCGGAAATTTCTTCTGTACCAGTTTTATCATTTTACCTATATAAGGCGCTGCCAGCCGTCCTGTTGCAACAGTGGCATTTACCTCTCTGTCATCGCCTTCAAGCTGCTCAAGTCTCTCTTTTACCTCTGTTTCAAGCAGACGCATCATACCAACACCATTCTCCAGCTGAAGGTATCCGTCATATCTGCCCTCCTCAGGAAGTTCATATCCTGCAAGAATATACCATTCATCCGAAGCATGTACAAAATGAATACCATGCTTCTTCACCATAATCTTCTGCCACCGCTCTACCTGACTGATCAGATACCTTGCATCCTCTTTATCAAAAGATTCCAGTGGATACAGACCTTTTCGATACCTGGAAAGGCCTACAGGTACGATTGAAACGCTCTGCAGTACAGGCGCATATTCCGACAGTTTTTCCAGACTGTATTCCAGTTCATCCCTGTCATTAATCCCCTTGCAGAGCACAATCTGCCCGTTCATGGTCACATCACCTTTATAAAGCCTGTCAACTTTTGCAAGGGCATCTCCGGCAAATCGATTATGGAGCATTTTACAGCGAAGTTTGGGATTCATAGTCTGAAACGATACATTGATCGGGGAAAGATGAAACTTGATAATACGATCCAGATCATAGTCACTCATATTGGTAAGGGTAACATAGTTTCCCTGCAGGAATGACAGTCTGGAATCGTCATCTTTAAAATATAAAGTTTCTCTCATACCGGGCGGCATCTGGTCTATAAAGCAGAAAATACAGTGATTGGAACAGGAGCGGTACTCATCCATAAGACTGTTCTCAAACTCCACGCCAAGATCATCTTCATATTCCTTTTCTACTTCCAGTTCCCATTCCTCGCCATTCTTCTTTCGGATAAGGAGCTTAACAAATTCGTCATTCATCAGATAACGATAATCAAACACATCCTCTACCGGCTGGCCGTTAATGGAAAGCAACGCATCTCCCGGTTCCAGTTCCAGTTCTTCTCCGATACTGTCCGGAAGAACCTTGGATATTATGTGTAAATTTTTTTTCATGAATTTTACTCCATTGGAATGTAACCGGAAATTGTGTGTGGGATAAACTTTTCCGGCACATTTTGTTTCTCGATCATTCAGGAGCCGCTGATTTATTTACTGTGCAGGCACAGTAACTTTCTGACATTTACTCCTGATATCATATGACAGTAATTCCGGGCAAAATATACCTGCGCCCAGAATCCACTATCTTTTATATCATAACAATTGTAAAAGAAAAAATCAATAAATTCCTTGACGTATTTTAGGGCAAATGTTATATATTATATTGAAATCTATTTTTTGAGTATAAAATCACTACTTAGGAGGAGTATTATGCCAAACATAGAATTGTTGGAAAAATCCATGCCGGTTGCACCTATCCGTATTGCAGCTCTTGGATGCAGAGAACTTGCAGAAGAAGTTGACAGAAAACTTGTTAAATTCCGTAAAGAGCTGGTTGAACGCAAACAGCTCAGTGTTATTCCTCAGGGATACAGCGAAGAATCATTTATTGTAGAATGTGAATGCCCCCGTTTCGGAACCGGTGAGGGTAAAGGTTATATTAAAGAATCCGTTCGTGGCACTGACCTTTATATTATGGTTGATGTGACCAATTACAGTGAATCTTATACTGTATGCGGACACGAGAACCATATGTCTCCTGACAACCATTTCCAGGATCTTAAACGAATTATTTCCGCTGCAACAGGCAAGGCACACCGTATCAATGTAATTATGCCGTTCCTTTATGAAGGCCGCCAGCACAGACGTACTAAAAGAGAATCTCTGGACTGTGCACTGGCACTGAAGGAGTTAAGCGATATGGGAGTTTCCAATATCATTACCTTTGATGCCCATGATCCACGTGTCCAGAACTCTATTCCGCTGAATGGTTTTGATAACTTTTTCCCTACTTATCAGTTTTTAAAAGCTCTGATCAAGAGTGTGCCGGATCTTCGTGTTGACAATGACCATCTGATGATCATCAGCCCTGATGAAGGTGCCATGTCCAGAGCTGTATATTTCTCCAACATCCTTGGAGTAGATATGGGTATGTTCTACAAACGTCGTGATTACTCTACAATCGTCAATGGAAAGAATCCTATTGTTGCACATGAATTCCTCGGAGATTCCGTAGAAGGCAAAGATGTTGTAGTTATCGATGACATGATTTCCTCCGGCGGAAGTATGCTGGATGTTGCCAAACAGTTAAAGGAACGCAACGCAAAGAGAGTATTTGTATGCACTACCTACGGTCTGTTCACAGACGGTCTGGATAAATTTGATGAATATTACGAGAAAGGCTGGCTTGACAGAGTGATCACAACCAACTTGAATTACCGCATTCCGGAACTTCTCGAAAGACCATATTATGTAGAAGCAAATATGAGCAAATATCTTGCGAGCATCATTGATATCATCAATCATGATGTTTCCGTTGAGAAGGTTCGTTCCAGCAACGAAAAGATCATGTCTCTTATGGAAAAAGTAAATTCCAGATAGTTTTTCCGGCAGATGAATACGAAAAGGGGAGCTGTTAACCAGCTCCCCCCTTTTTCGTATTGTACAGTTAATCTGCAAATTCAGGATTACTCACTTCGCACTGTTGTGCTTATAACAATTTCAGGTTTTATGAACGTATGCCAAGAAAAGCCCCAAGATTTCCCCTTTTTCCATGGGAAGCCCTGTGAGAAAAGAGAAACTCAGGATTACAGCAGGTACAGAGATTTGGCATGGAAATGTTTTCTTCCGGGATTCCCGCTTCCAGAAAAATAATCTTGTTTGCCATCCACAGATTTAACTGATATTTTCCGTTTTCTTTTCTATAAAACAGCTTGTTCCGGTATTTCTTATCAAAAACCTTTTCAAATTCTTCAATCACATCTTCGCTGACTTCATAACACTCCTGACAGATAGACGGTCCGATGGCCACTTTCAGATCTTTCGGATTACTTCCATACTCTTCAGACATCTTTTCTATGGTAACTGCACCGATTTTCTGAACCGTACCTCTCCATCCCGAATGAGACAGTCCGATCGCGTGATTCGCCGGATCAGCAAAATACAGTGGAACGCAATCCGCATAAAAGGTTGCGAGAACCAGCCCCGGAACATTTGTGATCATTCCATCTGTATCTGTATAATCACGCGGAATCACAATTCCCTTTCCGCGGTCTTTCTCTGTTACTTTCCGCACATTGTTGGTATGAGTCTGATCAGATGTAACGATGCTGTTCATATCAAATCCCATAGCATCAGAAATCCTTCTGTAATTTTCTTTCACGCAGGACTCCTCATCACCTCTTGTAAAACTCAGGTTCATAGAACTGTAGATTCCTCTGCTCACTCCGCCAAAGCGGGTGCTGAATCCATGAACAAGCCAGTTCATTTCTTCATATGCGGGATATGTAAGAAATGTAACATCTTTATTGTTTTTTACATTCATCTTTGGAATCTGTTCACTGTTCCATTTTATCTTCATATTTCATTATTCCCTTCCTGCTGTATGGCAGATTATTCATCAAAGCAGTTTCTATAATTATTAGAGGATTGCAATATATTCAAACGCATTCTTAACCCAGTGTATTTCATCCCCGTCAATTCCTGCCACATCGAAACGGCATGGGATATCCACATTGTGATATTCCACTGTAAGAAAATACCTTGCCACCTTACATATGGTTTTCTGTTTAGCAGGATTTACTGCAGCCAGCGAATAACCGGAACTATTGTCTTTCCTGTATTTTACCTCAACAAAAACAAGATATTCTCCATCTCTGGCAATCAGATCGATTTCTCCAAATCTGCATCTGTAATTATATCTCAGAATAAATAATCCCTGCTGTTTCAGATAATCAGCAGCTTTTCGTTCGTAACAGCTTCCGGTAGACCGGGTATTTTTATGCAAATTCTTCCATCCATTTCTTTTTATATTATATGTAGGCATCTTTTGTTGTTACTGTGCATCACTCAGTGTATTGCTGTGTACTGAAGGATAGTAACCCTTTTGCGACTGTTTATATGAAATGTGTAATAAAGGTCTTTCTGTGGATCGGGGTTTCTCCGTATTTTTTCAGTGCCGCAATATGATCGGCAGAACCATATCCCTTATTTGATGCAAAGCCATATTCCGGGAACACTTTATCATATTCTTCCATCATTCTGTCCCTTGTCACTTTTGCAACAATACTTGCTGCTGCAATGGAAACACTCTTTGCATCTCCCTTAATAATGGGAACCTGTGGAATGGTGATCTGAGGAATCGTGACTGCATCATTGAGAAGAAGCTGAGGAACCACTTCCAGTTTACTTACCGCCTCCCGCATTGCCTCATAAGTAGCCTGAAGGATATTGATCTCATCAATACGCTCCGGGCTGCGCATACCGATTCCTACTGAAACCGCTTCCCTCATAATCACATCATACAGTTCTTCTCTTTTGGAAGCACTGAGTTTCTTGGAATCGTTCAGATAAAGGATCCGGCTGTCCTGTGGCAGAATTACTGCACATGCCACAACCGGGCCTGCAAGGGGGCCTCTTCCCACTTCATCAATTCCGCATAAATAACCAAGATGTTCATATTTATGCTCATATACCTTCATATTTTCAATACGCTGCTTCTCCGCTTCCAGAGCTGCTTCCTTTTTGCGGCACTGTGCGATCAGCTTTTGCACACCACTTCTTGTATCTTCTTTATAAATTTCATATAAAGCCGGGTAGCTGCTCATATCTGCTGCAGCAAACTCGGCTTTAATCTCAGCTATTGTTTTCATAATGGCGCCCACTCCAATGTGATCCGCCCCATTTTTCCGGAACGGAAATCATCAAACAGTATCAGCGAAGCTTTGGCATAGTCCAGCTCTTCCTGCTTTTTCAGACACCCTCTGGCTCTGGCAATCGCCTCCAGAACTTCCACAGAAGTTCCCTCCTCTGTGATCTGATATCTCTCTGCCAGAATCCCTTTATAATTTTCGCGCAGATAATCGATCAGCCAGAGTGCCAGTTCCTCCATATTCAGAATGTCATCTTTGATAGAACCTACACATGCCAGACGGATTCCCACCTGCTGGTCTTCAAATTTCGGCCACAAAATACCAGGAGTGTCCAAAAGTTCTACTCCCTTATTCAGACGGATCCACTGTTTTCCTTTCGTAACTCCCGGCTTGTTTCCGGTCTTTGCACAGGCCCGTCCTGCAAAGGTATTGATAAATGTAGATTTTCCTACATTCGGGATTCCCACTACCATAGCGCGGATCGGACGGTTTTTAATACCGCGGCGTCTGTCTCTTTCTATCTTTTCCTTACATGCTTCCTGGATCACATTATTGATTGCTTTCATTCCGGAACCATTTCTGGAATCTACTTTTACAACATAAAATCCCTTTGCCTGAAAATAAGTTTTCCAGGCTTCATTCTGGCGCTCGTCAGCCAGATCTGATTTATTAAGAAGAATCAGTCTGGATTTATTTTTTCCCAGTTCATCGATATCCGGGTTTCTGCTCGAAAGAGGTACGCGGGCATCCACAAGTTCAATGATCAGATCGATCAGCTTAATGTCCTCCTGCATCTGTCTCTTTGCCTTGGTCATATGACCAGGGTACCACTGTACGTTCATATACACCTAACCTTTCAAAAATCCAAATTTATCTTTCGGGGAAATGACAAACCATACCTTTCCCACAATATATTTCTTATTGATATTTCCGATATCACCATACCGGCTGTCCTCACTGTTATTTCTGTTATCGCCAAGTACAAAATACTCACCGCTTTCCAGAGACACTCCATCGGATGCCAATCCCGCATTACTGATTTCAGGAAAATTCTTATTTTCATTATATACTTCTCCGTTGATCAATACTGCTCCGTTGGATATCTGTACAGTCTCACCGGGCAGACCGATCACGCGGCCGATATGCAGAGCCGCATCATCACTTCCACTGGTTTTATATACAATGATATCTCCCCGTTCAGGTGAGGATACTTTATAAACAGCCCTGTTTACAAAAAAGCGTTCTCCAACCTGTAGTGTGGGCTCCATGGTACTCTCCTGTACAGTCACTGATTGAAACAGCGCAATTCCCGCCAGAATGCCAAAAATGAGCACTACCGCTATCTGAAATATCCAGTTAAGGATTCCCCGGACTTTTTTATCTTCAAGTTTTATTTCCAGCATATCTCTGGTCTCTTTCAGTGCCGGACTATCTTTCCATTTTCTGATATTCATCCAAATCTCCTGACAGATGGAAAAAGAGGGACAATACACAAGTTATTGTCCCTTCTTCTGCTAATTCATGAAATTATTTAACAAGCTCTTTAACCTTAGCTGCTTTACCTACACGATCTCTTAAGTAGTTCAGTTTCGCACGACGTACTTTACCACGACGAATAACTTCTACTTTTACTACATGTGGGGAATGAAGTGGCCATGTTTTCTCAACGCCTACTCCGTTAGAGCTCTTTCTTACAGTAAATGTAGCTCTGTTGCTTCCGCCCTGTTTCTTGAGAACTGTTCCTTCAAAAACCTGAACACGTTCACGGTTTCCTTCTTTGATCAGTGCGTGTACTCTTACAGTATCACCTGTGTTGAATGCCGGTACTTCAGCTTTTAACTGAGCTGCTTCGATGTTTTTGATAATTTCGTTCATTGTATTTTCTCCTATTCTTATATGGATGTTCTTAATACATATCCTGTAACAGAGGACCATCTTTTTTCACAACAGTTGTGATTATACTATATAGCCTGATGTATTGCAATACTTTTTGCAAATTTTTTACCAGCAGATTACTTCACATCCTGTTTCCGTAACCAGAACAGTTACTTCCCACTGGGCTGAAGGAAGTCCGTCCTCTGTACGGACTGTCCACTCGTCAATCTCATCCGTATAAATTTCATCGCTTCCCATATTTACCATCGGCTCTATGGTAAACATCATACCTGGAACCATCAGGACACCTGTATTCTCTTCAGAAACAAAGCTTACCCATGGATCTTCATGGAACTCAACTCCCACACCATGTCCACCGATTTCTCTGACTACAGAATATCCGTTTTCTACTGCATGTTTATGAACTGCACTTCCCATATTTCCGATCGGAGTCCATGGTTTCACCTGGGAAATACCAATCTCAACACATTCTTTTGTGACCTTGACAAGTTTTTCTTTCTCCGGACTCACTTTACCGATGCAGAACATTCTGGACGAGTCAGAATAATAACCATTATATATTGTAGATACATCAACATTGATAATATCTCCCTCTTTCAGAATCTGCTCTTCATCCGGGATTCCATGGCATACCACTTCATTTACAGAAGTACACACGCTCTTTGGAAATCCTTCGTAATTTAACGGTGCCGGGATTCCCCCATGCCGTACAGTCTCTTCATGTACCCATCTGTCAATCTCTTCAGTGGATACACCTGGTTTAATATGCTCTTCCACATAATCAAGAACTGCGATATTGATTTTGCAGCTTTCTTTTATTTTCGCGATCTGCTCGGGTGTTTTGATCAGATCATGATCGATCACTGCATATCCTTTCTGCTTCATTATTTCCATTTTTTCATCAAATGCCTCATGGCATTTTTTATATTTTTTTCCGCTTCCACACCAGCATGGATCGTTTCTTCCAATTTTCAAAGACATGATAATTCCTCTTTCTTTTTTCTTATGTAGGGTACAGCGCATCATCACCATTACAGGAAACTGTGTACTGTTTTATCATACCACATTTTCTCTCGGAAATGTGAACTGTTATTGGTAAAATTACTCGTTATCTTTCGTGAATTGTAAGAAAAAGCATCTGCATCAAAGCATTTTTCAAACACACTCTGGGATTGAAAAATCCGGCAGTTTAATTGCTGCCGGATTTTTCAGAATCAGAAGTCTTATCTGTATTCATAATCTGATTAAGTTCATTTATCATCTCATCATCTTTCAGACGAAACTTTACTTCCACTCGTCTGGATGCATCCTTATCTACATTCCCATCGGAATCCAGAACCGGATTGGCTGAACCATGACCATTTACGGTCAGATAATTCTGAAGTTCTGAAATCTCATCAGAACTCAGGAAGTTCTCCCTGATTTCCGTCAGATACTGTGCAACTGCGAGAGAACGTTTCTGAGAAAGCTCCAGATTGTAATCATAGTCTCCGTCTGTGTCTGTATAACCGTCAATGATGATCTCAGCCAGATACTTCTTATAATCTTTCTGAAGAAGCACCTTACAGTAAATCGGAAGGATATCTGCAAGTTCCTGTTTGCCCTCATCTGTCAGTTCTGACTTATCATAGTCAAATAATACATTTGCATTGAGGGTAAGAGCACCTGTCTGAGCATCAATATCAACACTTACATTGTTTTTGGAAAACTCCTTCTGCAATGCTTCAATAACATCTGCCTTGACACCGATGATATTATCAATTTTCTTCTGCTGTGTGGCAAGAAGAGATGTTTTTTCATCAAGGCTGGCCTGCTGTTCCTTTAACTGTGCTGCCAGTTCTGCAAGAAGCTTTTTCTGCTTGTCAAGCTGTTCATCCTGGGAACTCAGCTTGCTGTTTTTCTCGTCCAGCTCACTCTGCTGTGCCAGAATTTCCGCTGTATACTGCTCCTGAAGAGCTATCTTGTCATCTCTCTCCTTAATACTCTCGTTATAACTTTTCTGAGCCTGAAAAAGAGTCACACACATAATCAGTATAAAAAGGAGCAGCACACCGGCCATCATATCAGAATAAGACCGCCAGACATTAAATCCGCCCTCTTCTGATTTCTTTCTTTTGCGCATATTTCTCTCCTTTTCTTATTTGAATAAGCTGAATTTACCTTTCTGGTTTTTGGAAATATTCTTCATATTTTTGTTCATCTCCTCCAGAAGTGCTTCCTGACGCTCGCTCTGTTCCTCCAGAAGTTTGCGTACTTCCTCCACAGATTCTTTCTGTGCCGCACTCTGAGCTGATTTTCCGCCTGAGAGATAAATATTGTTGTCTTCTTTCTGAACAGAAATATCTGCAAAGAGTCTGCGTACCTCTTCCATTGTCTCGTAAGTCATCTTCTGATAAGATACAAAGTCTTTCATCTTTACATCCAACTGTTCTACCAGTTTACGGTTAGCCTCAAGCACATCTTTTCCTGCCTGATTTGCAGCCGAAACCTTTTCCATTCCCTGCGCGGCAGCTTCCACATATTTCTGCATTGTCTGATTGCAGGCAACCCAGAATTTGGCAGAAGATTTCTCGGATTCATGCAGATAATCCGCAATGCGCTGATAATCCTGCTGCTGAAGCTTCTGGATTTCCTGATTATCCTGTGTGATTCTTGTTGCCGTAGACATATAACGGCCCTGAACCTGTCCCAGTTCATTTACAAGGTCTTTCATAGCTTCGCTCTGTTTTGCATAAGAGGTATTCAGCTGATTACTCATCGTCTGATAGAGCCTTGTAGTATAATCAATATTTTCTTTCTGCGCTTCCTTCAGCTGTACAAGAGCTTCATTGAAATCTGTGAACTGCATTTTAAATGAACCGTTCATCTCCCGCAAAAAAGTACGCAGGATATCCTGAACCACATCCTCCTGACATTTTGTTACAGATTCTGTCAGAATCTCCAGAGATTCTGTCATCTTCTGGAAAGTAGGATTGATTGCTTTCTCAAAACTCTCTGCCATCTGTGAGGTAAGCTGCTCTGCCATCTGTTTCATGGCTTTTGTCTGAACCTTCTGACTTGCAAGCATCAGGTTTCTTGACTCGCTCTCAGCCGCCGGAAGTACATAAAGATGAAATCTCTCCAGAAATCCCTGAAGCTTCGCATCCATTCCGGAATAAACGCTTTTCATTCCGGAACTGTAGATCAGTGCAAATGCAATTCCATAGATAGAAGTAAGGAATGCTACTTTGATACCATCTACCAGGGCAGATACAGAGGTAGTCATTGTCTCATAGCTGGATGGCTCAAAACTCTTAAGCCCCCATACCAGACCAATAAAAGTACCAAGAATACCAAGGCTAGTAAAAATATCCGGTGCCATTTCCAGAATCTTCTTATGTACATGAAGATCAATCTCGTCCTCATTTATGTAATCTTCAACATCTCCGATTCCTTCCTGGTTTTTCTCCATGGCATCTACAAAGCTGTCCATTCTGTCATCCAGATATTTATGTTCAAACATCCCCTTCAGGCAGGAAAGATCTTCGCTTTTGGCTTTTCCGGGTATTTTGAATATACTGGAAAGCTCCTGCGTTCCTCTTGCAAGAGCCTCTCCAATGCTGTCTACCCGAAACATACCGCCAAACAGTCCGGCCAGATAGATCACAGCCATAACAGCGAGGAATGCAAAGTTATAAATCATCGTGCCTGATGAACCATTCCCGGTCAGCAGCGTCATGGCAACACATCCGCCAAGCACCACCAGAAAAAGAACCGTATTCATAATTTTTTTGCCCATAATACACCTCCTGTGATTATTTGCAGATTCTGCACAAAATTACAGACAATTTCCTTTTTCGTATATCATATCACAACGTCATATCTGTCACAAGTAAAAATATAGTTACTGTTCACAGTAACGTATCCAAAATTCATTCCAGATTGCCTGCGGCAATGGAGTTTGGGCTTATATGTCTCGGGATAGTGGTGTATAAACAGTAACAAAATATATTAAAAGTCCGGCAGAAAAGCTGTACTCAAAGCACAGTTTTCCACCGGATTATTTTACAGAATTGTTATATTTCAGAATAAACTTTATCTTCTTCCAGAAATCTGGCTTTTCCATCTTTTACTTCAAGCAGATTGATACTGCAGTTTGGAGGCACACATCCATGCCAGAAATGTTCCGGATCCTGATAAACATTCTGAAGCAGTGCACGAACTGCACATCCATGAGAAGAAACAAGAATTGTTTTGTCTGCCAGAGCAGGATCTGTCGTTTTCTCCACCCAGAATTCTCTGGTGCGTTTCAGAATATCAGAAATGTTTTCGCCGTTTTGAGGACGTTCAAATTTCTGTGGCTCTTCAAAGAAAATTTCCATTTCATGGCTGATGATCTTCCCTTGTTCATCCTTAAACCGGCTTCCTTCAAGAACTCCAAAATCAATTTCCTGGATTCTTTTATCCTCAATAACAGGAATCTGCCTGTTTCCCAGCACATAATGTGCTGTCTGTCTCGCTCTTGCCAGAGGACTGGTAAAACAGATATCAAACGGAACATCTTTTAATGCTTCTCCTGTTCTTTTCGCCAGTTCAATTCCTTCCGGTGCAAGGGGAATATCCATTGCCCCCTGCACTTTTTTCAGTTTATTCCACTGAGTTATCCCATGTCTTAATACATAAATCAGCATTAACTTCTCAACTCGATTCCAAGATCTGTCAGACCATTCAGGATTTTCTTCATTGCAGCTGTAATCTCGCTCTCTTCCAGAGTCTTGTCATGGTGACGGAATACCAGAGAATAAGCCATGGATTTATATCCTCCTTTAATCTGGTTTCCTTCATAAATGTCAAATAACTGATAACTCTCCAGAATCTTTCCGCCTCTCTGAGTCAGAATATGTTCAATCTGTCCTGCAAGAACGGTTTTCGGAACGACCATACTTAAATCGCGGGTTACTGCAGGATATTTTGCAATTCCTGTGTATTTATGGTTGAAGCTTGCAAATTCAAGAACCGTAAGGATATCAATCACTGCCACATATGCCTTATCACCGATTCCATAAGTATCTGCAACCAGAGGATGAACCTCTCCCAGATAGCCCACAACCTTACCATCATAAACCATATTTGCCTGTCTTCCGGGATGAAGGTAAGTTTTTCCGCTGTTTGGATCATAATCTACTTTATCTCTCATTCCTACTTTCTCAAAGAACTCTTCACATACACCTTTCATGTCAAAGAAATCGCCGTTTCCATACATACCAAGTGTAAAGTGCATACGCTCATCCGGAAGTTCTGTAAGAGGAAGTGCTTTCGGACGATATACATTACCAAGTTCATAGAGACGTACATCTTTATTTCTTCTGTTATAGTTCGTAGCCAGAGAACTGAGCATACCGTTTAAAGTAGTTGTTCTCATGACACTGTAGTCTTCTCCCAGAGGATTGCTGATCACGATTCCCTGACGGAGCTTACTGTCAGCCGGAAGTCTTAATTTGTCAAATACCTTCGGACTTTCGAAAGAATAGGTCATTCCTTCAGAGAAACCACAATATTCCGCAATATCACGTGCCACTGCTTCAATACGAAGTTTAAACGGAAGCTTACCTGTTGTAGCTTCACCTGTAGGCAGAGTAGTCGGAATCTTATCATATCCGAAAAATCTTGCAACTTCTTCTGCAACATCAGCTACATAATGGATATCCTGACGGAAAGTAGGAGCTACGATCTCATTTGTTTTTTCGTCATAGGTCAGTTCTACTTTTGCCAGATAAGCAAGCATTTCTTCCGGTGTCAGGTCAGTTCCAAGAAGAGCATTAATCTTCTCCGGTTTGAAAGGAACTCTGGATGGTTCTCTTACTTCATTGCAGATATCTACCATTCCACCTACGACTTCACCTGCTCCAAGTCCCTCCATCAGCTGGCATGCTCTGTCGATAGCTGCCTGCGCATTGTTCGGGTCAAGACCTTTTTCGAATTTACCGGAAGCATCTGTTCTCAGACCGATTCTCTTGGAAGAAAGGCGGATATTTGTTCCATCAAAACATGCAGCCTCGAAAAGAACAGTTTTTACATCGTCTGTGATCATAGAATTCTCTCCACCCATGATACCGGCAATACCAACTGCTTTCTCACCGTCACAAATCATCAGTACCTGATCATCCATGGTACGTTCCTGTCCATCCAGCGTTACAAATTTCTCATCATTCTCTGCACGACGTACAACGATTTCTTTTCCTGCAATCCTGTCCAGATCATATGCGTGCATTGGCTGACCAAATTCTTCCATTACATAGTTTGTAATATCTACCAGATTATTGATCGGACGGATTCCATTGGAAGCCAGACATCTCTGCATCCATTTCGGAGATGGTCCGATCTTAACATTCTTTACGACTCTTGCGCAGTAACGTGGACAAAGTTTCGGATCTTCTACCGTTACTTTTACATAGTCAGAAGCTTTTTCATCATTTCCCTTACACTCTACAACAGGAGGACAGAATTTCTCATTAAACGTAGCTGCCGCTTCTCTTGCAATTCCCAGTACGCCGTAGCAGTCAACACGATTGGATGTAATTTCATATTCAAAGACAACATCATCCAGGCCCAGTGCCTTGATCGCACTCTCGCCTACAACAGCGTCTTCAGGGAAAATATAGATTCCGTATTCCGGTGCTTCCGGATACATTTCTCTTGTGCTTCCCAGCTCTTCGATGGAACACATCATACCATAGGAATCGATTCCGCGAAGTTTTCCTTTTTTGATTTCAATTCCACCCGGTGTTTTCTTTCCGTCATGTCCACCGGCAACACGTCCGCCGTCAAGAACAACAGGAACCTTATCTCCCTCTTTTACATTAGGAGCGCCTGTAACAATCTGTACAGTCTCTGTTCCGATATTCACCTGGCAGATGATCAGTTTATCTGCATCCGGATGTTTCTCAATTTTTTCAATCTGACCGATCACGATCTTATCCAGATCTGCGTCCAGTTTTTCAAAGCCTTCCACTTTTGTTCCTGTCAGTGTCATGGCATCTGTATATTCCTGTGCTGTCACATCAAGATCCGGCACATACATTTTAATCCAAGATAATGAAGTATTCATTTTGTTAATCCTCTTTCTATATTATAGCTCAGACTTATAGCAGCTTTCCCGGACAGAAATTTCCTCTTGGCTGCATAGCTCTGTTGTTTCAGACAGTCATTTCATTAGAACTGTTTCAGGAAACGGATATCATTCTCATAGAGCAGTCTCATGTCATCAATCTCATATTTCAGAAGTGCAATACGTTCAAGACCTACGCCAAATGCGAATCCTGTGTATTCTTCCGGATCAATTCCGCACATGCTTAATACATTCGGATGAACCATACCGCAGCCAAGGATTTCAATCCAGCCGGAACCTTTACAGAAACGGCAGCCTTTACCACCACACTTGAAACAGGATACATCCACCTCTGCGCTTGGCTCTGTGAACGGGAAGTGATGTGGTCTGAACTTAGTTTTTGTCTCAGGTCCGAATAATTCCTGTGCAAACTCCTGCAAAGTTCCCTTAAGATCTGCAAAAGTGATGTTCTTGTCAATAACAAGACCTTCGATCTGATGGAAAGAAGGAGAATGTGTTGCATCTACTTCATCTGAACGGAATACACGACCAGGTGCGATCATACGGATCGGCAGCTTTCCTTTCTCCATAGTACGTGCCTGAACCGGTGAAGTCTGGGAACGAAGAAGGATAGAATCGTTGATAAAGAAAGTATCCTGTTCATCACGTGCCGGATGATTTTCCGGAATATTCAGTTTAGTAAAGTTGTAATCCGCATACTCTACCTCCGGTCCCTCTACTACTTCATAACCCATACCAATAAAGATACGCTCTACTTCTTCCAGGGCGATGGTGTTCGGGTGACGGTGACCGATTTTAGCTTTCTTTGCAGGTAAAGTCACATCAATCACTTCCTGTTTCATCTTCTCTTCACGTGCTGCTTCTTCCAGTTTCTGTTTAGATTCATCAAGAAGTGCTTCTATCTTGCTTCTTGTTTCGTTTACAAGCTGTCCAACCTTCGGGCGCTCTTCCGGTGCAACATCTTTCATACTCTTTAAAATTGCAGTCAATTCACCTTTTTTACCAAGGTATGCCACACGTACTTCGTTCAGTTTTTCCAGACCTTCGGATTCACTGATCCGTTTTCCGGCTGCTTCAGCCAGTTCCTGAAGTCTTTCTTTCATATCCATGTTCTCTTTCTCCTTTATGTCATAATGTCAGAGAAGAAAAATCGTTACTGAGAACAGAATGAACAGTAACGTAAAATCTGACTCTGACTTGATAGCCACAAATCGCTCCGTTGCAAAAGCAGTTCTCGCAATTCATGTTATAATAGCAGAATTGGCAAACAAAAAACTCCGTCCCACTAAAGGGACGGAGTAAAATATCCGCGGTACCACCCTGCTTCCTGCATTTTCTACAGGCTCTCGGTCTGCTTAACGCGCAGTAACGTCATTTCCTACTCAGTAAATACTGTCATTCAGAAACGCGGCTCCGGTGGGAAATTCAGGAAATATCTGAACCTGAGGCAGCTTCCAGCCGATGGCTTCCTCTCTCTGACGGAAAATAAATCCCTGTAAACACCTTCTAAGCTTTTCATGATTATCAACACTAGTAATCATGCCACAGACGTCAAAATCTGTCAAGTACCATTTACATTATTTATTTTTAAGATATTCATCGATACCTTTGGCACCAGCTTTACCTGCACCCATGGCAAGGATAACAGTAGCTGCACCTGTAACAGCATCACCGCCGGCATATACACCATCTTTAGATGTCTTACCTGTTTCTTCTTCAGCAATGATACATCTTCTCTTATTGACTTCAAGACCTTTTGTTGTAGAAGAGATAAGAGGGTTCGGGGAAGTACCAAGAGACATGATAACTGTATCTACATCCATGTCATATTCAGATCCCGGAATTTCAACCGGACGACGTCTTCCGGAAGCATCCGGCTCACCAAGTTCCATCTTGACAACCTTCATACCTTTTACATGACCGTTCTCATCTACAAGGATTTCCTTCGGGTTAGTAAGAAGATCAAAGATGATTCCCTCTTCTTTTGCGTGATGAACTTCCTCTGCTCGTGCAGGAAGCTCTGCTTCACTTCTTCTGTATACGATATGTACTTCAGCACCAAGTCTTAAAGCTGTTCTGGCAGCATCCATAGCAACATTACCACCGCCTACAACTGCTACTTTCTTTCCTGCTGCGATCGGTGTATCATAAGAATCATCAAAAGCTTTCATCAGGTTGCTTCTTGTAAGATATTCGTTGGCAGAGAATACACCGCTTGCATTCTCACCCGGGATACCCATGAACATTGGAAGTCCGGCACCTGATCCGATAAATACAGCTTCAAATCCTTCGTCCTCGATCAGCTGATCGATTGTTGTGGATTTACCGATAACAACATTAGTCTCGAATTTAACACCTAATTCTTTAACTTTTTCAATTTCTTTCTTAACAACTTTCTGTTTCGGAAGACGGAACTCCGGAATACCGTAAACAAGAACACCGCCAAGTTCATGAAGAGCTTCAAATACAGTTACATCATAACCAGCTTTTGCAAGATCACCTGCACAGGTAAGTCCGGAAGGACCGGAACCGATCACTGCAACTTTATGTCCGTTCTTAACTTCTGCTCCAACAGGTTTGATATCATGTTCCAGAGCATAGTCAGCAACAAATCTCTCCAGCTTACCGATAGAAACAGCTTCACCTTTGACTCCGCGGATACATTTACCCTCACACTGGGATTCCTGAGGACATACACGTCCACAGATAGCCGGAAGTGCGGAGGATAATCCGATCACTTTGTATGCTTCTTCGATCTTTCCCTCTTTAATCTCTTCAATAAATCCAGGAATATTAATGGATACAGGACAGCCTTCCACACATTTCGGTTTCTTACAGCCTAAGCATCTCTGTGCTTCTTCCATTGCTTCTTCCTGATTGTATCCAAGACAAACTTCTTCAAAGTTTGTTGCACGTACTTTTGGATTCTGTTCTCTTACAGGAACTTTCTTTAACATCTTTGCATCTGCCATTACTTGTCACCTCCACAATGTCCACATCCGCCATGATGGGTATCACCTTCCTGAAGTTTCAGTAATGCACGTCCCTCTTCAGTCTTATACATCTGGCTTCTCTTCATAGCCTGGTCGAAATCAACGAGATGTCCATCGAATTCCGGTCCGTCTACACATGCAAACTTAATCTCATCGCCAACCTGAAGGCGGCATGCGCCACACATACCTGTTCCGTCAACCATGATCGGGTTCATGCTGACAATTGTATGAATGCCAAGCTTCTTGGTAAGAAGACAGACAAATTTCATCATGATCATCGGTCCGATCGCTACGCAGACATCGTAATGTTTGCCTTCGTTTGTTACCAGATCCTCAAGAGTCTTGGTAACCATACCTGCACGGCCATAGGAACCGTCATCTGTAGTAACATAAAGATTGGAAACTTCTCCCAGTTCTTTCTCAAGGATAACCATATCCTTAGTTTTTGCACCAAGAATAACATCTGCTGTGATTCCATGTTCATGGAGCCATTTTACCTGTGGGTAAACAGGGGCTGTACCAACACCGCCGGCAACAAATACCATTTTCTTTTTCTTTAATTCTTCGATATCTTCCTCAACAAATTCAGAAGGACATCCAAGAGGTCCTACGAAATCGCGGAATGCATCTCCTGCTTTTAATTCTGCCATCTTGATGGTAGATACACCAATCTCCTGGAATACGATTGTGACCGTACCCTCTTCACGATCATAATCACAGATAGTAAGAGGGATTCTCTCACCCTTCTCATCTAACTTAACGATAATAAATTGTCCTGGCTGACAATGGCTTGCAACACGCGGTGCGTGTACAACCATAAGATGGATCTTAGCTGCCAGTGTTTCAGCTTTTAAAATCTTATACATGGTTTTCCTCCTCGCAAATAATAAACCTCTATTAATAATACGCCAAAATCTGACATATGGCAAGGGTTGATTTGTAGCATATATAAGATTTTTTTCACTTTCAACACTCTTTTTCTATCATTTCATATAATTTTGCCAACGCTTCCTTAATACCGCCAACCTCATCGATCAGCCCTTCTTTTACTGCCTCTTTCCCTTCCAGCATGGTTCCTACATCTTTTACCAGCTGAGAAGTATCAAGCATCAGCTCTTCCAGACGTTTCTGAGATGCTCTGGAGTGTTCGGAAATAAATGTAGTGATACGGTCCTGAATTTTCTCCATATTCCGGTAAGTCTGAGCCACTCCGATAAACATACCATTGGAACGTACCGGATGGATCACCATCGTAGCACTTGGTACTGCGAAAGAATAGTCCGCAGATACGGCCATCGGAACTCCGATAGAATGTCCGCCGCCCAGAACCAGTGACACTGTTGGTATACTTAATGAGGCAATCATCTCTGCAATGGCAAGCCCAGCCTCCACATCTCCTCCCACTGTGTTTAAAAGGATCAGCAAGCCTTCTATTTCTTCATCATCCTCAATGATGGCAAGCTTTGGAAGTACATGCTCATATTTTGTAGTTTTGGAATGGGAGGGTGCAGACTCATGACCTTCCACCTCACCAATGATGGTCAGAAGCTCTACCTTGTGTTTTCGGGAATTGCTGTTTAAAACCACCTGTCCCATATCTTTGATCTGCTCATTGGTACTTTCCTGAACTTTATTTTCTGACTCCTGTGTCTCACAGTTTTGCAGCTTCATCCCTGTTTCAGACTCTTCTCTTTTTTCTCCATATCTGTTTTCAGACATAAAAATACCTCCATTTTCTCTATGGAGGTATTATGTGTGTTTCTTTTATAAACTATACATGTCCGACAGCAATAACCCAAAACAGGCAGTCTCAATATACCTGCGGTATTTTACTGCTCATCCCAGTTTGTCCAGTAATCTGTGACATCATCGTCATCATCCAGAAGATCCAGAGTTCTCTGAAGATCCTTGAGTGCCTGCTCATCTGTAAGCTCCACATAAGTCTGAGGAATCATGGCAACCTGTGCTTCTGCAATAGGCAGACCTGCTTTTTCCAGAGCTTCGCGAACTGCACTGAAATCATCCGGAGCAGTAAGAATCTCATAACTGTCCTCTTCCTCGCTGAAGTCCTCAGCACCGGCATCCAGAGCAAGCATCATAATCTCGTCTGCATCCATCTCACACTCTTCTTTGTCAATAATGATCTGACCTTTCTGATCAAACATATAGGATACACATCCCTGAGTTCCGATGCTTCCGTTACCCTTTGTAAATGCATTACGTACATTACCTGCTGTACGGTTCTTGTTGTCTGTCAGAGTCTCAACAATGATAGCAACACCGTTCGGGCCATAGCCTTCATATACAGCTTTCTCGTAGTTGTCTGCAGAATCAGCACCTGCTGCTTTTTTGATACCACGTTCAATTGTATCGTTTGGCATGTTGTTTGCTTTCGCTTTGGCAATTACATCACGAAGTTTGCTGTTGTTATTCGGATCCGGACCGCCTGCTTTGACAGCCATAACCAGCTCACGTCCGATTACTGTAAAAATCTTACCTTTTTTTGCATCGTTTTTCTCTTTCTTATGCTTAATGTTTGCAAATTTTGAATGTCCTGACATCTTTCTTTCTCCTTTTGTTAATTATTTTTATCTGCTGCTGTTTATACAGCAACATTATTATCCCGCTCCACCTTAACCTTGCCAATGGTTTTATTACCAATAGACAAGATTGTAAAACAGTATCCAATCGCTTTTATGCTTGTATTAACATCCTTATCTGCAGGAATATGTCCCAGAATATTGGTCAGATAACCGTTCAGTGTTTCAAACTCTGTATCCCCAAAATCTGCATCCAACTCTTCTTCCACATCCTCCAGATAAGCAAGCCCGTCAATGATCAGACTGTTATCTTTCTGTGCGCGGATCGTAATTTCATCCTCATCATATTCATCCAGAATATCTCCGACAATCTCCTCCAGAATATCCTCCATGGTAACGATCCCGGCTGTCTGGCCATATTCATCCACAACAATTGCCATATGAATCTTTCTGGCCTGCATAGTATGAAAAAGATCTCCAATCCCCCTTGTTTCAGGAATCAGGGATGCCTGGCGGATAATTCCGGGCAGTTCCTTCAACGGTTTGAACTTCGCCCAGGGATTCTGTGTCATAAACTTAAGCGCATCTTTATAATGGACAATTCCTTTGATATTGTCAATATTCTCCTCATATACCGGATAACGGGAATTCCCCTCTTCCAGCATAGTGTCAATCATGTTCTTGAGCAATATCTCCTCGTCAAAGGCCACCACGTTCTTTCTGTGAGTCATGATATCATGGGCTTCTGTCTCATTAAAAGATATGATATTCTGGATCATTTCCGCCTCATTCTCCTGGATGACGCCCTGT
Organism: Blautia sp. DFI.6.71; assembly: GCF_020593585.1. Classification (NCBI taxonomy): domain Bacteria; kingdom Bacillati; phylum Bacillota; class Clostridia; order Lachnospirales; family Lachnospiraceae; genus Blautia; species Blautia sp. DFI.6.71. The sequence continues at coordinate 13,305 of NZ_JAJDMJ010000015.1, read as the reverse complement.
TCATGAGCTTCATCTACAATGGAAATGATTTCCTCTTCTGTGACAGACTTTTCTGTACGGTTTATCTCCACACCAAAAGGCACTGCTGCCAGTCTGGCGATCCAGGTGACAGATACAGTAAAAGGCTTTAACAGATTCAGCCAGAAATGTACCAGGTTCAGATACTTATATGCATAAGCTTCAGGATGATAAGTACCAACCCGCCGAAAAGCCAGAATACCGATTGCAGCAAGAAAAATCACGCACAACGCCATTACCAGGATCAGTGCAGGCACATGCTTTATGTATGGATAAAATGCATCCACAGCATATGGGACCAGAAAAGTACCAAAACAAATACCACATGCCATTACGATCAGCGGAATTGCATTGACAAACTGCGCCGGTTTGTCGATCAGAGCCATCAGCATCTGTGCTTTTTTATCGCCTTCCTCTGCTTTCTTCTGTGTATCATTCTCACTTATGTTTCTCAGCGCTGCGGCAAACCCGTAAAAGATTCCATTCAGCCACAACAGTAACAGTAAAACAAATAAGCCCCAGAGGGGCATACTACTGCCATCTTCCATTATATTATTCAGTCTCCTCCTTATTGAATATGCGTAATTACTGGTAAAATATATCACTTTCTCCATTAATCGTCAAGATACTGACCGGACAGAGATACCAAAAATTACTGTTCATTTATTGTTCACGCACTACTATCCGAGGCATGCAAGCCCCAAAATCGCAATACCGGATCAGATGATATATCCCTTAAAAAGTAAAATCAGAACGTAAGCTCCAGGCTGATCTCAAGTGCATGATTCACCTTATCCAGCATCGCATCATCCAGATGACAGACTTTATCTTTTAATCTTCTTTTATCTATAGTACGAAGCTGTTCCAGCAAAATCACAGAATCTTTTTCAATCCCATAGAGTTCCGCATTGATCTCAATATGTGTAGGAAGCTTAGCCTTGTTCATTTTTGATGTAATAGCAGCACAGATCACTGTAGGGCTGTGCCGGTTACCTACGTTATTCTGAATGATCAGAACCGGCCGGATTCCACCCTGTTCACTCCCCACTACAGGGCGAAGATCAGCATAAAATATATCCCCTCTTTTAATTACCACACAATTCACACTCCGATTCTTTCCGGTTTCAATTTACAACATTGCCATAAGAAGAAACCTTGTTATCAGCCGGATATTTCCTGTCCGGTTAAGATAAAGTATTTCCACCTTTTTCTTGTGTATACATGCGTGGTATATAAAAATCAGTTATCGCTCACTTCGTCTCTATTCAGCAAACAGTAACATTATATTTCTTTCCCGTTTTTAATATAGACTCTCGGCACACGCGGGCTGATATCACAGGCAAACTCATAGGAAAATCTGCCACAGAGATCACCAATCTCCTCAATACCGATAAACTCATCCCCGTCTCTGCCGATCAGTGTTACCTCATCGCCCTTCTTCACATCACCAATCTCAGTCACATCTACCATAAACTGGTCCATACAGACTCTGCCAAGGATCGGAGCCTTTTGTCCATGGATCAGAACCCAGCCTTTATTGGAAAGCTGCCTGGAATAGCCGTCTGCATAGCCCACCGGAACAGTTGCCACACGAAGCTTCCTGTCAGCCACATAAGTACCGCCGTAGCTGATCGCTGCTCCGGCAGGAACGTCCTTCACATAAGTCACATGACTCTTAAGTTCCATAACCGGCTCAAGCTTTACAATATCTCTCTCCACCTCAGAAGAAGGATAAATTCCATAAATTGTGATTCCGGCGCGAACAATATTCAGATTTGCTTCCGGCATACGTATGATGCCCGCACTGTTAGAACAGTGATGCAGAGGAATTTCCACTCCTGCCTCTTCTACGCGTCTTGAAAAATCCAGATACCGCTCCAATTGTACCATAGCCGGACTTCTGTCATACTCATCTGCTCTTGCAAAATGAGTAAACATACCCTCAATCTCAAGATTTGGAAGTTCTGAAATTTTTTTAATTTCCTCTACATTTTCCTGTGCATCCGCAAAACCGATCCTGGTCATTCCTGTGTCCAGAGCAATATGAATATGTACAGTTTTTTTCTGCAGAACCGCTTCGTCTGAAAGTTTCCTTGCCTCCTCATATTCGCACACTGCAGGACGGATCTCATAACGGACAAGTTCCGGAAAATATTCATCAAAAACAATTCCAAGGATCAGGATTGGTTTTGTAATCCCGGCTTCTCGCAGATGAATCGCTTCTTCCGCAGTTGCAGCCGCAAATCCCCAGATATAATCATAATCCTCAATGAGATGTGCAACCGGCACCGCGCCATGTCCATAAGCGTCAGCCTTTATGACTGCGATCATCTTTGTCTCTTCTGCAATATTTTTTCTCATTTCCCGGAAATTATGTTCTACTGCATCCAGTGAAATGACTGCTTTTACTCTGCTATCTTTCTTCATAATAATTTTCCTCTGTTATTTTTTCATGTTAATATCTGCAAATTGTTTCACAGATTTACTGCCTCAAAATGAATATCCTATCTTAGTATTTCCGGCAGAAAACAGATGATATCTCCTGCGGTCATCCCTCGCTGCCCTACTGTTTCAGCAGCCAGATCACCTGCCAGCCCATGCACATATACACCAAGTGCAGCCAGCATAACAGGAGAAAATTTCTTTTCTGCTGCCAGATACATACACTGTATACCGGCAAGCACACCGCTTAACACATCTCCACTTCCCGCTGTAGCCATTCCTGCATTACCCGAAATGTTCAAATACATATCTCCAAAAGCATCTGCCACCACAGTACAGGCATCCTTCAGAACGCAAACCGCTCCAGACTCCTTTGCATAATCAGCTGCGGTCTGTGCCAGACAATCCTGGATCTTACCGATTTCTTTTCCGCACAGACGACTCATCTCACCAATATGAGGTGTCAGGATCACATGTTCCCCGATAAAACGCTTCCAGTTGTCATGGACTGACAGAAGATTCAGGCCATCTGCATCCAGAATTACTGTTTTTTTACACTCAGCTGCCTTCGCCAGAAACCACTGAGCTCTTTCCCTGCTCTGCGCTCCGGTTCCAAGACCTGGTCCTATCACAAGCACATCACACCAGTCAAGCATTGCCTGGTTTTTTTTCTCATCAAAATCACAGGTGATCATGGCTTCCGGCAACAGTGTCTGCAACGGAATCCTGTTGGCCTCCACGGTCTGAATTCTCACCATTCCCGCAGAGCTTTTCAGAGCAGCTGCTGCACTCAGATATGCAGCTCCGCACATTCCTTCGCTGCCAGCTATAAGAAGAACCTTACCGAAGGTTCCTTTATTTCCATAGGGAACTCTCTCCGGAAGCATTTTCAAATCTTCACGTTCCAGATGATGCATACAGATTTTCTTTCCGGGTATGGAATAGATTCCGATATCCGTAACAACGATCTCACCGCCATACATGCGTCCGGGATAAAAACACAGCCCTCTTTTGCGAAAAGCAAAGGTAACCGTAAGATCTGCCCGGAATGCAATTCCCTTCTCAAATCCGGTGTCTGAGTCAATCCCGGATGGAATATCCACAGCTACTTTATACGCAGATGCCCGGTTCATTGTACTGATAAGCTCTGCATATTTTCCCTCTACAGGTCTGCTCAGTCCAACCCCAAAGATGGCATCTACTATAGTAGTATATTCATCCGGATCCAGGTTATGCACCCGGGGCACCTGATAATATTCTGCTGTTTTAAGCTGTCCGGCAGTTTCAGCAGTCATTTTCTCTTCCTTACCCGCAATATAATACCAGGTTCTGACTCCTCTCAACTGAAGCAGTCTGGCAATCGCCAATCCGTCTCCGCCATTGTTGCCGGTTCCGCAGACCACAAGGATTTTCTCTTTTTCTTTATTCTTTAATCTCTGTACAATCTCCTCAACCGTCTTTAATGCCGCCCTCTCCATAAGTACCGGAGACGATATCCCGGCTTTCTGAATCGTATTATGGTCCAGTTCTTTCATCTCAACAGCAGTTACAATCTCTCTCATCTGTTCACCTCCTGTTTACAATAACACATTTACATACAAGACAAAAGCTGTGATCAGATGACCACAGCCTTGTGTTTCACAGTTATCCCTTACATTCCTTCATGTTCCTTTCTGTACTCACTCAGGTTATAGGACAAAGTCATAAGACTCTCTGAAAGATGTACGTTCTCTACCATTACATCCTCCGGGGCATCCAGATCAATATGTGCAAAATTCCAGATTGCCTTAATTCCATTATCAATTAAAATCTTTGCCATCTCTTTGGCTTTGTTTTTAGGAAGAGTCAGGATTGCAATCTCAACCTCATTCTCCTTCAGAAACAAAGGAAGATCGCTCAACATCTGAATCTCAATTCCACGAACTGCAATCCCCTCAAGTACAGGATTGACGTCAAAAATACCAACCAGCTTAAATCCGCGCTTTTCAAAATCCACATAATTGGCCAATGCCTGTCCCAGATTACCGGCACCCAGAATAATCATCGGATGTACAGTATCCAGCCCAAGGATTTTACCGATTTCTGTATACAAATAGCGTACATTATAGCCGTAACCCTGCTGACCAAAACCACCGAAATTATTTAAGTCCTGACGAATCTGGGAAGCCGTCACATGCATCTTCTTGCTAAGATCATTTGAAGATATACGCTCTACATTCTCCTCCATCAATTCACCGAGGTAGCGGTAGTACCGCGGCAGACGCTTGATTACCGCTTTCGAAATTTCCTTAGCTTCCACAAATTTTCCCTCCTTAGCTTATCTATGTCAATTATACCCAGATGTTATTTTATTGTCAAATTAAATTTGTACTTTTTGACCAAATATTTCTGTATTTTTTTATCAATTTCATTCTGAAAAATTCCCCGGAATATCATATTTTCTTCCATACATCTATCCGATGCCTTCTTTTCCCTGGACAAAATCTCTTAAAATGCTTTCAAAAACAGGCATTTTCGATTATAATAGTACGCGGACAAATTACAAACGGAGGAATTCCTATGATTTTATCATGTCAGAATATCTGTAAATCCTTTGGCGAAAAAATCATTCTCAAGGATGCCAGTTTCCATATAGAAGACCGCGAAAAGGCAGCTCTCATCGGCAATAACGGTGCAGGCAAGACGACTCTGCTGCGAATCATTATGCATGAGCTCTCCCCGGATTCAGGAAACGTGGTACTTGCCAAAGATAAAAATATCGGCTACCTTGCCCAGTATCAGGACATTCATGGCCATCATACCATTTACGAAGAACTGATTTCCACCAAACAGCACATTATTGATATGGAGAACCGTCTGCGCTCTCTGGAACAGGAAATGAAAACCACCACCGGAGATGCTCTGGACAGCCTGATGAATACTTACACAAGACTGAGTCACCAGTTTGAACTGGAAAATGGTTACGCTTACAAAAGTGAGATCATGGGTGTATTAAAAGGTCTTGGTTTCACAGAAGAAGATTTCGAACGCCAGATAGAAACTCTTTCAGGCGGCCAGAAAACCCGCGTAGCTCTGGGTAAACTGCTTCTTGCCAGCCCTGACATTCTTCTTCTGGATGAGCCTACCAACCATCTGGATATGGAGAGTATTTCCTGGCTGGAAACCTATCTTCTGAATTACCCGGGTGCTGTATTTATCGTATCCCACGACCGTTACTTTCTTGACAAAGTCGTAACAAAAGTTGTGGAAATCGAAGCAGGAAATATGCGTATGTACAGTGGCAACTATTCTGCCTATGCCCTGAAAAAAGCCCAGTTGCGTGACGCCCAGTACAAAGCCTACCTGAACCAGCAGCGGGATATCAAACATCAGGAAGCAGTCATTGCCAAGCTGAAATCCTTTAACCGCGAGAAATCCATCAAACGTGCGGAAAGCCGCGAGAAAATGCTGGATAAAGTCCAGCGCATTGATAAACCACAGGAGATTCAGAATCAGATGCGCATTTCCCTGGAACCAAGATTTGTCAGCGGAAATGATGTCCTTACTGTGGAAAGTCTTTCCAAATCTTTTCCCGGACAGACACTTTTCAGTGACATCTCCTTTGAGATCAAACGTGGAGAACGTGTAGCCCTGATTGGCAATAACGGCACAGGCAAAACCACCATGTTAAAGATCATCAATGGGCTGATCGATGCAGACAGCGGCAGATTTACTCTTGGTTCCAAGGTACAGATTGGCTACTATGACCAGGAACACCATGTTCTTCATATGGAGAAAACTATTTTTGAGGAAATCTCAGATGCTTATCCCACACTTACGGAAACAGAAATTCGAAATATGCTGGCAGCATTCCTTTTCACAGGGGATGACGTATTCAAACTGATCTCCGCTCTGTCCGGCGGAGAAAGAGGTCGTGTTTCCCTCGCCAAGCTGATGCTGTCCGAAGCAAACTTTCTGATCCTCGATGAGCCCACCAACCATCTGGATATCGCTTCAAAAGAGATTCTTGAAGAGGCATTGAACAGTTACACAGGAACAGTATTCTATGTTTCCCACGACCGTTACTTCATCAACCAGACAGCTACCCGGATCCTGGATCTGACCAATCAGGCAATTGTAAATTATATCGGAGATTACGACTATTATCTGGAGAAAAAAGAAGAGCTGACGGAAAAATATGCTCCGGCTGCCGCTCAGGCTGTGACAGAAGCAAAGCAGGCTTCTGATAACAAGCTTTCCTGGCAGCAGCAGAAAGAAGAACAGGCCCGCCAGCGAAAACGAGAGAACGAACTAAAAAAAGTAGAAGCCCGCATTGAAGAACTTGAAACCAGAGATAAAGAGATCGACGAAACCATGATTCTCCCGGATATCTGCACAAATGTGGCAGAATGTGCGAAACTCAGCAAAGAGAAAGCCACCATTACCGAAGAATTAGAAGGATTATATGAAAAATGGGAAGAACTTGCATAATGCAGGTTCTTCCCATTTTCGCAGTTTATAACTTTTTACAGGTTTCTCCGCTGCAGTGTGATCCTGCCCGGAGAACTTTATAATGTTATAGAAACATTACCGGATAATTTCTGACATTATAAAATTTCATCCAGTCTCTCTCTGATGGCAAGGATGAAATCTTTACTGTTCAGTACTGTCACATCCTCAAGAGAAGTGATCAGCGCAAGGTCTTTTGTCATCTTACCGCTTTCAATCGTCTCCAGAGTCGCCTTCTCCAGTTTATCAGCAAATTCCATCAATTCTTTATTGTCGTCCAGCTCACCTCTTTTTCTCAGAGCTCCGGTCCATGCAAAAATAGTTGCTACAGAGTTAGTAGATGTCTCCTCACCTTTCAGATAGCGATAATAATGTCTCTGTACAGTTCCATGAGCAGCTTCATATTCGTAATATCCCTGTGGAGATACCAGTACAGATGTCATCATAGCCAGAGAACCAAATGCTGAAGAAACCATATCGCTCATAACATCTCCATCATAGTTCTTGCAGGCCCAGATAAATCCGCCTTCAGCCTTCATGACACGAGCTACGATATCATCGATCAGGCTGTAGAAATATTCAATGCCTGCTGCCTCGAATTTCTCCTTAAACTCATCTTCATAAATAGTTGCAAAGATTTCCTTAAAACGTCCGTCATAAATCTTGGAGATCGTATCCTTGCCGCCAAGCCACAGGTTCTGTTTTGTATCCAGTGCATAATTAAAACAGCATCTTGCAAAACTTGTGATAGAATCATCCAGATTGTGCATACCCTGAAGCACACCCGGTCCCTCATAATGATGGATCAGCTCTTTTCTCTGCTGTCCGTCTGCACCTTCAAATACCAGATAAGCATCTCCGGGGCCGTCAATATACATCTCTGTGTTCTTATACACATCACCATAGGCATGACGTGCGATGGTGATCGGTTTCTTCCAGTTCTTAACACATGGTTCAATACCCTTCACTACGATTGGGGCACGAAAAACAGTTCCGTCGAGAATTGCACGAATCGTTCCGTTAGGACTCTTGTACATTTTCTTTAAGGTATACTCTTCCATTCTTGCCTTATTAGGAGTGATAGTGGCACATTTCACTGCAACGCCGTACTTCTTTGTAGCCTCTGCTGCATCAACAGTTACCTGATCATCCGTTTCATTTCTGTATTCCAGACCAAGGTCATAATACTCAGTGTTCAAATCAATATACGGAAGAAGAAGCTCATCTTTGATTATTTTCCAGAGAATTCTGGTCATCTCATCTCCATCCATCTCCACAAGTGGTGTCTGCATCTGAATTTTTTTCATGTTAATCCTCCTCTTTGGCTCTCATCCAGTTAACTATCATGATAGCCGAAAACAGACCGTTCGTCAATGCTTTTATACATTAAAGCAATATTTTGCCAAATAAAATGATTACTGATCACAGTTCCATAAAGCGTTCCAGATCCAGTTCTCCCCATCCCTGCTGATTCTTTGGCAATCCCATATCCCTGGCACTTTCTTTCAATTTCATCTTGATCTGAACATTAGTCAGCTCCGGATTCTTCTCAAGCATCAATGCTGCTGCCCCTGCAACCAGAGGTGTAGACATAGAAGTACCACTCTTCACTCCATATCCGTTATCTGCCCCCGGTGCACAGGCAAGAACATGATTCCCAGGTGCAACCAGATCCGGTTTACAAACACACTCAAATGTAGGTCCCCTGCCGGATATGGCAGTCCGTCCTGTAAGCAGATCGCTGGAGCCTACTGTGATAATCTTCCGGCTGCTTCCCGGTGCTGTCACACTTCCTGCCTTCGGTCCCTGATTTCCTGCCGCAGCAACTACCACCAGACCTGCATCCCAAAGTTGTTCCACACCCGCAATCAGAACTCTGTGATCTTCTGCTCTCCTGCAGGTTGTTCCCACCGAGATATTCACTACACGTATCCCATAATATCTCTTATTCTCCAGAATCCAGCGAAAAGCCTGTAAAACATCTTCTTTCCTGCCATTTCCCGTTCTGTCGAGCACCTTCAGAACTATCAGGCTACACCCGGGGGCAATTCCTCTGATCCGTCCTTTCGAAGCCCTTCCGTCACCGCCAATGATCCCACATACATGGGTTCCATGAGAATTATCATCATAAGGTCTGATACGATGTCCGATGAAATCTTGAAACGCAAGTATTCTCCCTGTAAAATCTATATGAGGAAAAATCCCGGTATCCAGAACACACACACCCACGTGCTTTCCTGTATATCCGGAATCATCTGAATTCTTCATAAAAAATCCTCCGAATCATCTGGATAATGAAATCTTACCGCAACTGTTCATCAGGTCGCTGCAAAGACAATGAACATCTGCGTCTTACTTTAAATTATTCGGAAGATTATATTTTCGTGTCCGACAGTTTCTCCTGTCATATCTCCGTTTTTCTGTAAATAAAATGTATAAAGCTTCCATGATATGCAGATACTTCTGATATGCAAAACAACAGGCATATACAGAATCTGTTACAGAAATCCCGAAAAATATCCTTATAGCAATTTCATAAAATAACTGTAACCATCTGCATAATATTAAGGAGACAAATTATGACTGCATTATTATTGATACTGGTATTTTTACTCTTTCAGACCTTCGTCCTGCTCTGCTGTGTAGCTGCCGGAAATGACGCTGCCTCCCAGGAAATCTCCGATCAGGAACAAATGGAATTTATCCGGGAATGGAAAAAGATACATTGCAGCAGCCCTCAAAAATAAAGGGCTGCTGCAATGTGCTGATAAACCTTCTACATCACATAACAGTCATATCGTATTGCTTTTCCTTTTAATATATAAGAAGGCTCTCTTCCATCAAGACAGACGCTCTTAAGAGGACGTTTTACGATAATTCTGGAAGGTCCGGCTTTGATAGCTGCATCAAAAAGATCTTTTTCCTCAGAACATGGAGGTTCAAGTTTCTGGATCAGCTGAAGTTTTTTATTTATCAGACCGGATTTCTGTCTCTTTGGGAACATGGGATCAAGATAGATCACATCTACCGGATCCATAAGTTTCTCCATACATGACACACTGTCACCCTCCACCAGTTTCATTCTGGAAGCAATGTCTTTTAATACGGGATGCTTTCTGGCACGCCGGAGCGCATCCTTCAAAAGTGCGGCGATCACCGGATTCTGTTCGTATAATGTCACCTCATAGCCATATGCTGCAAGAAGGAAACCATCCTCCCCCATACCTGCAGTGGCATCAATTGCTTTCAGATGTTCTCCCTCTGTTTTGACCGCACGTACCAGCATTTCATGGGAAAGTCTTCCGTTTGTGACTCTGTGCAGCATTCCTTCAAAATCTCCCTGATATGTCAGGCCATAACCGGTAAGTGATACGCCCCGGGAGTCAAACATTACTGTCAGATGTTCTCCCGGTTTGTCCATAATCGGAACATTGTTCTTTCTGGCAAAAGATTCTGCCATTTCTCTTTGCCCGCCCTTACCCAGGCAGACTGTTATCTTATCATTCATTTACACATTTCCCGCAAAATTTAATTTTCTTTTAATGCTTTTTCTATTTCAGAGATCACAATTCTGAGTGCTTTGATACGGGCATATTTCTTGTCAACAGATTCCAGTACATGCCATGGCGCAAAGGAAGTGTTTGTCTTCTGAAGCATCTCATTGACAGCCACTTCATAGGCATCCCATTTCTCTCTGTTTCTCCAGTCCTCATCTGTGATCTTCCATTGTTTCTCCAGATTATTCTGTCTCTCCTGAAAACGCTCCAGCTGTGTATCCTTATCGATCTGTACCCAGAATTTAATAATGACTGCACCCCAGTCTTTAAGTTCTTTCTCAAACTCATTCATTTCGTTGTAGGCACGTTTCCAGTCATTTTCACTGCAAAATCCCTCCAGACGTTCTACCATAACTCTGCCATACCAGGTTCTGTCAAAAATAGCGATATGCCCATTTTTCGGAAGTCTTGTCCAAAAACGCCATAAATAATGTCTGGCCTTCTCATGTGGTTCCGGACTTGCAATTGGATGTACTTCATAACCCCGGGGATCCAGAGCTTCTGTAATACGTTTGATGTTACCTCCTTTGCCTGCCGCATCCCAGCCTTCATACGTGATGATCACAGGAATACGTCTCCTGTACAGTTTATTATGGAGTTCCCCCAGTTTACTCTGGAGCTGTTTCAGTTCTCCCCTGTACTCCTCGTCATCCATTGTTTTATCTCTCAGATCAATATCCGACAGACGGGGAATCTGCTCCAGAGGGAATACATTCTGCAAAATCGGAACGGAATGTGCCTGATTCTGCATGGCAACTTCAATATTGCTTACCATAGTCTCCAGCACCTGAAGTTCCGCCCATTTTCTGTCACTGGCATCTATGATGTACCATGGTGCAGAGGAAGCATTCGTGTCAGACAGATACTGAGAAAATACTTTTGCACATTTTTTGTAATGTTCATTCTGCCATTTATCAAAGTCTGACACACGCCATCTGGTGTCTTTATGATCCAGAAGTAATTTTTCACGCCGCTTCTGTTCATCCCTGTCAATCTGCATAAAGAATTTCAGCACCAGATAACCATTATCTGTAAGCTGCCGCTCAAAACGGCGGATGCTGTCAATCCGCTGTGTATAACCTTCGCCTTCAATCTCGCCCGACAGACAGTCTTTACAAGTCTGCTCCATCCAGCCGGAATCCAGAAATGTAAATTTTCCGGCTTCCGGAATCTGTTTAAAATAGCGATACAGAAATGGATATCTCAGTTCTTCTGCTGTGGGAGCTGACATAGTGGCAACCTTAAAGAAACGCGGATCAATATTCTTAATGACTTTTCCGATCGTACTTCCCTTGCCGGAAGATCCCCAGCCTTCAAAGAGTACGATTACCGGGATCTTATGTTCCTTGATTTTCATCTGAAAATCATAGAGCTGACTTCTTGCTGTCTGCAGACGGGTTTTGATTTCCTCTTTTTCCGGCATATGTGCCGGAGTCCATGTTGTAAGCATAACATTGATCCTCCTTTTATTTTTCTTCGTAACTGTTCAATACTTTCACAGTCAGAAGCTGTTGAATAGTTGCCCTTTTCATTAATAGAATATCTCAAATTCAGCTGAAATAATCATAACATGAAATCTGTTTATCGTAAAGCAGGTGTATGATATCACTACTGAATTGTTTTAACTGCATTATTTTATGGGATTACTATGGATTTTTTCTAAAGCCACAATATTTTCAGGATATTCTTCCCAGGTGAGATTTCGTTTGATCCTGGCCGGACTGCCCATTACCAGAGAACCATCCGGTATCACAGTATTCTTGGTAACCAGGCTTCCTGCACCTATAATACAGTCCTTTGCCAGGCAGATCCGGAAAGATTTGCCCGCCCCCAGCTGATGAGCATTACAAAATTCCTGTCTGGTAAAAGACAGCTTCTTCTTTTTATAATAAAAATGATCATATCGGATTTCAGAATTTCCGTAATCCTTTCTCAGGCCGTTATCAAAAGCAGCATTCAAATGATAATAAGGTAATCATCCGTATCTGTTTTCTCACAGTTTATCATCTCTTTGCGTCAATCCATATTTTTTTAAATCCACCGTTCCATTGACAACCTCAATTCCATCTGCTTCCAGTAGCTTTTTCTGTACATCTTTACCGCCGAAGGCAAAAGCCCCTGACAGTTCTCCTCTGAAATTCACTACCCGATAACAGGGAATATGCTCCGGATCCGGATTCTTATGGAGGGCATTCCCTACCGCTCTCGACATTCTCGGATTCCCTGCCATTTCGGCAACCTGACCATAAGTTGCAACGCATCCTTTTGGAATTTGCTTCACTGCCTCATAAATCTTCTTTGTCGGGCTGTATGTTACGAGATCATAGCTTTCGGATATCATTCTTTTAATATCTTTATCCGGTACCGTCCCATTTAGAATAATGGTATTCCAATGTTCCTTATTCTGATGATAACCAGCCTGTACAGATTCATAGGCACTTCGCCAAAAATCACGCCACTCCGGATCTGCTTTTACATTCAGATTAACATAACCGTTTCGTTCATAGATCCATAAAAAATTTTTTTGTTTTCCCTCGCTCTTACCACTTGCCAGTTCTGATCACGGAAAGGTCTTTCCGTATATGTATTCTGAAATGATAAACCGAATTCCAACGCTGCTTCTCGTGTAATCATGCAATTTTGATTCATTTATTTCACCCTTATTCCCTGAAATTATTTCTGGCATCTTCATAATCTCTTGGAAGTCCCTCAAACAAAATTATTGCCTTATCATACTGTTCCTCTTCATTCGCTTCCTCTATTGTCACACTCTCCTGTACCTGCATATCCGTATACTGAA